>JBEKXG010000116.1:0-9788 GCA_049512295.1 Syntrophobacteraceae bacterium | reverse complement strand
CTCAGCACTGCTTCCTGTTCGGAAGTGTGGCCGGATTCACCCGGAACAGGTGGCCGCCTTCAATCGGAATCAGTGGGCGCTTTCCCTCGGAATCGGTGGTCCGAATCATCGGAATACGCACACATGCTCTGCAAGTTTCTCCGAAAGCCATTTCTCGACTGGAATCGTACCCTGTCCGGTCTCCACGAGATAAGGTGTTCCTGAGAGCATGCTCTTCGATGCGCAAAGGGAGATAAAGTCTTCGGGGGATTTTATCTTGGACCGGAAATAGTCATATTTCTGCCTGACATGCATGGCAGCTTCACTGCACGTATGGTTCTCTCCATTCCTGATGAAGGTCAGATGTGATTGGGCAACCGTACCAATCAAAAACTCGATAACTTGCTGCGTGTTTTCGCTTTCGCCTTTTGCTTCCTTTTTGTAAGCGATGGTGGAGAAAAGGAGAAAGGCGAGTGAGACGCAAAGAATGATCTTAAAATTCTTGGGCATTGCGAAATCCCTATTTCGGCTGAAAGCTGATAAAAATCCATTTTGACCAAGCGTGTCCTTGCAAAACGGCCGTGAATTCATAACGCCTTAAGTTAAGTACTGCGGCAAGGAATAGCAACGGCAATCCAGCCAGTGGGGGGGGATCACCAACGAGGCAAGAACACAAAGCGGCTGTCTTTTGCTGTAGCCACGAAAAAATGACGCATCAGAATGCCCCTATTTCCATTTTCTTGGGTAAAGACGATGTTGGGCATGGGCGACTTTGGGAAATTGGCTGAAAGGGGCAAAATTTCGCCTCGAATTTCTCTGCTCCTGTACCGAAGGCAGAAACTCCACCGGGGTTCAGGGATGCACAAAAGCTCCTGCTGCCTGATTTCGTCAAAGCATTCTTCCAGAGTCAATCCCTGAAATATCTCACACCACTGACCAGTGTGTCTCATATACGACAGGTTGAATTCCCGGTTACCAGCATACTCCAGCCGAGCGAATCTCGATTCGAAAAATTCTGAAGTGCAGTCAAGTTGGCATGGGGGCATCGGCCTTTCGAGCAAAAATAGAAATACCGCTGGTGCCATTTGGTAAAAATCTCCACCACGTAATTCCACTTCGGATCTTGCGGCGGCGGGAGGACGAAATTTGGCTTCAAGTAGGATTCCAACAACTCATCGGCTTTCAGTTGTATTTCCAGCTTCAATCCATCGGGTATTTTGGGGGTTACTGGTTTCCGTGGATGGATTCTAAATATACTTTAAGGAATTGTGGATATGGACAATGGAAATCAAAAGCTATTTCGACCGAAGATGCTTGCTCAAATGTAAGTAGGGCCATTTGTACAATAGCCACTGGAAATCTCATTTCGTTGATTTTATGAACGCCCGCCTGGACGGTATGGAGGATGGTTGCCGCATGAACAGCCCGGGAGACATCACCTCTGCGATCATGGCCAACAGGTCCGAGATCTTGGGAGAACTGGCGCTGGGCTTTGTACGCAAGCGCTTCGGCCATTTGTTGGAGCAGGAGTACTGCGACTGTCCTAAGTGCGGCAAGCAACTGCACACCAGAAGCAAGCACAAGCGGCAATTGGAATCGTCGATCGGTGGTTTCGTTCTGGAGCGGCCCTATTTCTATTGCACGGCATGTGAGCATGGATTCTATCCTTTGGACGAAGCCCTGGGACTCGCCTCATCCGCGAAACAGTATGACGTTCAGGCACTGGAAGCCTGGTTGGGCAGCGAGATGCCTTTTGAGACCGCCTCTGAGGCCTACCGGTGTTGTACCGCCAATAGCTTGAGCACCCACCATCTGCATGATTGTGCGAATTGCATCGGCAAAGACTTGGAGTGTTGGATGTGTGCCCCGACAAGGCGAAAGTGGATGCCCGAATTGCCAGGTTGGCGGCCGGCAAGCATCGCCGTCCTGTCATGATGATAGGTATCGATGGGGCTCATGCTCCTACTCGCCCCGGACCTTCTGCTCGGGGGGCCCGGCGCGGCAAAGGGGAATATAAGGAAGTGAAGGGTTTCAGGGTCTATCTCATTGACGGCAGGAGAATCATCCACTTGATTAGTTGGCACCGGGTGGCTACCGACCAGGAGTTGGCTCAGGCCCTGCAAGCCATCAAGGACGGCGGGCTGGTGCCCGAAGATCGGGTGCGCCTATGTGTGATCGGGGATGGGGCGCCGTGGATCTGGAACCGCGTTCATGACATCTTTCCATCGGCCAGGGAGGTGCTCGATTTCTACCATTGTGCAGAATATGTGCATGCGGTAGCCGATATTCAGTATGAGAAGGGAAGTCGCAAGGCCCGGTAATGGGTGGAAAGCACTTTCGTGCGGCTCTTCCAAAATGGCAAACGCTCCGTCCTATCCGGCCTCAAGAGAATGAGGCCGATGTCGGCTGAAGCCGAAAAGCAAATCTCAACCACGATCCAGTACTTGAGCAAACATCGCGGGCGGCTGGATTACGGCACGGCCAGACGGGGTGGCTACCACATCGGTAGCGGCGCCATCGAAAGCGCCAACAAGTTTCTCGCCCATGTGCGGCTGAAGCGCTCCGGGGCCTGGTGGTATCCATCCAAGGCGAACAATATCTTGAAACTGCGCTGTGCCAGAGCCAATGGGACATTTGATCGAGCCGTCAAACTATACGAGAAGCGCAATGCTGCGCGTTTTGCTACGACTGACAAATCCAATGCCGCTACTCGCGATGGATGATCTGTAAAAATTTGGGTATGCTCCCGATATCACGTGTGCGATGAGAGGCGGCCAATGCCGAAAGGTGGCACTACGGTCGGTGTTTCTTTCTTTTCTTTTTGCGGACTTCATACTGCTCTTTCTTTTCACGTCGTTTTCTATTTTTCTCCCCAATTAGTTTCTGTGCTTTTGACTCTGCGATCATCCGTTGATGCGCAACCTCATCCCTCTTGAAGTAGTGGGTCGGGGTTCCATATTGCTGCCCAGCGAGAGATTCTGGCTTCTCGTGTATTATGTCGATGTTCTCCCCGATTTTGCTTAACCAAGAACCGGCGTGTTCGCCTGTAGGGATTTGCCTAGCTGCATGGCTAGGAAAGTTGTTAATCCCTCTGACATAAAGGACAATTTTGTCAAGCCCTGCTTCCGGGGAACCATTTGAACACGGCTCAAATCCCTTGGTCCTGAAGGCCTCTGTGAATGCCAAAACCGTATTGACCCTGCTCACTCCTTGTGGCCAGTAAACGCGTGCACGCCTTGAAGGTTCCCACCAGTTATGGGTGTCACCCACCGCAAAAGCGATACAGTTATATTTGCCAGAAGGATCACTGTGTCGTTTCCAAAAATAGGTTGCCAGATTCGGAAACAATTTCTTCAGTTCGTCAGGAGTAAGTTCGCGCGGCACTGGAGGCATGTGCATTAAATCGACTGTCTAAGGAACTTTGTCCATCTGCTTGCGATTTTATCTGGCTTACCCCACTCACGTTCTGGGACCACTGTTTGTCCATGTATCTGAGTGAGAACCAAGTCCCAACGGATGGCTGTTTCTGGATCGAGATCCTTAAGTACATAGGGATAAATCCCTTCGCCGAGTTGCACTAGTCCGCGAAAATCATCAGATTCCATAAAATCTTCAGCAAAAGAGGAGATCAGCAATGAGGGATCGTTGAACCACGCATCTCTAAAGTATTCGTAGGCCATATCAGAGCGGTTGATGGCAGCTATCGGAACTCTAAAGTCTCTTGCGGAGAAAGTTGTGTCCGTTGAAATTTGGATAATTGGATTTCGGATTGTTGTGACCTCAGCGGCCTGAATAACTAATGTTTTTTTTGCCAGTTGATTGAGATCTTCCCTCGTGACCGATGAAGGTGGTAAGGTCAAAAAAATACCGGTGGTTACGACGGCTGCGGCAGTCTGTATTGTTTGTAATATTTTTGGTTTTGTATTCATCAGAGGACCTCAATTTGACCATGGACCCTAACCAGTTCATCCCAAAACTGAGCAAAGACGTGCACTTGCATAAGACATTTTAAAATATTGCGTGCCGTAACGGGAGGAACTGGCTGCCTTGCTGAAGCTGCTTGGGCAGCAGCCTGGCCAGACCACGGGCTGTACATTCCAAACCATGCCTCTCCTCCCCCTTCTGCAGAGACGCCAAGCCCCCCTAGGTTCACTATCGAGTCGTATATCTCTGCCTGACTTAACTCTTCTGCGGTCAGAACCTTTACTGCTTGGTGATTAGCAACCCTTAACTTATCGACAGTCTTTCCAAAGGAATCTTTGGTCTCGTTTACAAAGAACTTTTTAAATGTATAAAACGGAACTGTCAGCGAGGTTACTCGCAAGACCTTCGGGTCATACAAATTCTGGTACGTCACGTAGATAATCACGGCTCCGTCTATTAGCTCGACCCTAAACCGGTTAACGGGCGTAAATACCTCTGTACCGTCTGGTATTGCGATGTTGATCTTTTTTTGACCTTCCTCCCCTCCCATCTTTGGTGTTTCAGATGACGACACGAGGACGGCTTTAGGCGGCGGCGACCTTCTATCCCTTTCCTTCACTATGGCCTCCGAATCGAACGACGGGGAAATTTCAAAACAAAAAATAAGATAATGCGCGTCCCATAATCAGTAAAGTTAATCCCAGAATCTTCGCTCGGCGCTGATCTCTGCCAACTATAAGTCGGATCGGCTGAGGCGACACATAAATTTATTTCCAGCGGCCTTGGTTTGGTGCTAGCGGCTAGCCTACTCTCGCACACCCATGATTACAGCGCAACGCTTCAGCCAGCCACCCACTAAGCGCCTCCCCAATTTAAAATACGGGTTGCGACGTTTCCAAACCTAAAGGCGTATCAAAGTCTACTATTAGTAGATTTTTTAACTTCGGAGAATTCTAAAACGCCCTCTATTTATCTGATTTTGATCGGGACGACTGGATTCGAACCAGCGACCTCTGCGTCCCGAACGCAGCGCTCTACCAGGCTGAGCCACGTCCCGATCTAATCGTGCCGTTTATTTAACAAAATTCCCCCACCCTGTCCACATCCTTTTGGATTGAATCCTTTTAGATCGAAAATTCCAGGAGATCGATCTCACCGGGGCAATTCGGGATACAAGTCGTGCTTGAGGCCGAACAGGCCATTATCTTTAAAGGCAGAGGTGAAAAGGAGACGAAATGTCAGCGGTGATGGCCATACCGGGTGCCGTTCTTGTTTTTTTGGTTCTATGGGACGCATTTGAAACAATCGTGTCCCCCCGCCGTGTCACCCGACGCGCCCGCCTGACTATACTCTTCTACCGGGCGACCTGGAAGCCATGGAAAATGATCGTCCAATTCGCCCCGGCATCGCACCGGGGGAATCTATTGAGCTTTTACGGACCGATCTCCCTCATACTGCTGCTCGGTTTCTGGGCCTTAATGCTTGTCTTTGGTTTCGGGCTCATGCACATGGGGTGGGCATCCATGTCCGAAGGCCAAGGCAGCCTTGCAACAAGTCTTTATTTCAGCGGGACAACTTTTTTCACCCTGGGGCTTGGAGACGTGAGGCCGCTTTCCGCCGCTGCGCGCCTGCTCACGGTGACCGAGGCGGGTATCGGGTTTGGCTTTCTGGCGATAGTCATCGGTTATCTGCCTGCGCTGAACCAGTCGTTTTCCCGGCGTGAGGTAAACATCTCCCTTCTTGATTCCCGTGCCGGTTCGCCGCCCACGGCAGCCGAAATGCTGCGCAGGCACAACAATGAACATGGCATGGAATCCATCCGGCAGCTTCTGCACGAGTGGGAACGCTGGTCGGCCGAATTGCTCGAAAGCCATCTCTCTTATCCGGTGCTCGCCTATTTTCGTTCTCAACACGACAACCAGTCATGGCTTGCCGCGCTCACATCGATCCTGGACGCCAGCGCATTTGTGACGGTAGGCCTGGAAGGGGCCTGCGTGCGTCAGGCACAATTGACTTTTGCCATGGCCAGACACGCCGTGGTGGACCTGTGCCTTATCTTCGAGACCCCGCCCCGCTTGGATGGTCCGGATCGGCTTTCGCCCCAGGAGCTTGCAAACCTGCGTTCAACGCTGCTGGCGGCAGGCTTGAGGCCCACGGCAGGCGATGAAACCGACCGGAAACTGGCAGAGCTTCGGTACTTATATGAACCCTTCCTCTTCGCCCTGTCAGCCCATTTCGGTCTTGCTCTTCCCCCTTGGGTCCCCGAACCGGGGGCCGTGGATAATTGGCAGACCAGCGTATTAGATCAGGACATAATCGACCGTAGAGGTCCAAGACATTTTTAGGCGGCGGGGCGCCGCGGCCGGGATTGCCTGCATCCAGGCCGGCACAGAACTAATCCGCCGCTGGTTGCGGGGGGAAACGCAGTGTGAAAAGCGCAGGTGACCCGTCTTCATCCTTCCGGCTCGTTTTGGACAGCATGAAATAGCGGGAAGCCATTTATCCTCATAGGCTCAGAAGTGCGGCAAATACCCCAATAGAGCGGCACTCCCCAGGCTGCCAAGGGGGAACAGAAAAGCCCTGATGGCAGGCTGTTGGAGGAATGGGGCAAAAGCCCCCTGGTTCATCAGTTCGACTCTTTGAATCAGGACCTCCAGTTGGTTTGATCCCGCCTGGTTTTCTTTGTCGCCCTTCGCAGCAATTAAAATGTCTTTCAGCTTTTCCAGGCTCTGCCGGCGGATCCTCTCGGCCGTATTCCTCAGCATGAGAGCACAATAGACTGAAAAAAGGGCGCTACAGGTAAACACAAACAAGAGGGCCACTGGAGTTTCCCACCTGGCGAAGACGTTGGATCGAGCCAGTATAGCCGCAGCCAAAATGATGAAAGGATAATAAATCAATTTGGAAACAGGTTCTGAGAGCTTTGCAAAGAATTCGACGTCGGTCCAACTATCAATTGCATGATTCATGTCCTCTTTCTTGCTTTGCGGATCAAGATTCCGGTCTTCAACCTTCCGGCCTCTGGCAACCTCTTCCCATTCTGTGTCGTCGGTTAGACGATTGGCCATAAACTTGCACAGCCGGGTCGAATCTATTACGAAAAACAAGAGAAAGATGAATGCCACAATGAGCAGGTTCAAGGTCCAAAAATCAAATTTGATGGCGATATTACCTCGAGTCGGGGCATGGGGCCTTCCAAAAAAAAAGACAATAAACATTGCAAGGGCCCAATAAAGCGCTCCGCCCACGAACACGCGGATCAGACGATTTATTGGCCGGCTCTGCTCCATGTAATGCCGCCAAGCGCCACTCGGATCTTTAATTCCATTCGATCCACCGTTCCTGCAGCTCCGTTCATAAAAAAGGATCTTCCTGAGGTTCCCCATTTTGAAAAGGGAAGCAGCTAGACCCATTTTGCTCTCAGAAGAATCTATTTTAGGAAAATAGTCGCGGGCGAGTTTACGTTCGCTATTCCTCAATTTCCTCCATCCATGCACGATGAAGGCGAGCGCCAGCCAAAAGGCAGCAACTCTTATTATTTCAGTCGGCCAGATGCTGACACCCTCCAGCCAATAAAAAGGCTCCTCGAACCTGGCCTGATATACCAGATAAGTCAATAATGACGTAGCGCCAATAAGCACCAAAGCAAGGATAGCGGCAGGGTTAAGAGAGGGCTTATGCCCTCCTTCAGTAGTCACGCAAAAGAACTCGTTTTTAATCCAGGTGATTAAAGCGGGCATGCTCACACATAGAAGAAAAATCAACAGAATTAACCCTATCAGGTAATGGTAAAATGGGTTTTGCGTGCCAGGCGGCCTTTGGGGGTAGAGGCTGTCTATTTTTTGTTCACTAAGCGGGGTGCACTGGCGTGCGGTGGGCTCTTTCCCAAGGGGCAGGTCGATTGCCTTTGTGTTGCCGATTTCGAAGATCCTCGCCTCGAGGCACTCGTTCAACTTGTCTTGAGTGAACTGTTCCGCCGGGTGGTACAAATCGTGCAATGCAATATAGGTGGCAAGGTATTGGGCGGTCTGAGAACTGCTTCGGAATGGAAAAATCTCCTTCTGCAAATCCGGGTGCAGTTCGAACCCGAAGCTGGAAGCAACCACCAGGTTTCGTGCCCACTTTGATTCCTTCGGGTGGAGCAGCACGGCATCCAGATCGGTGGTAAAAAAAACCGTGCCCGGGAAATAGGGCCGCAGTGCCCGCAGGATCAGGAGTTTGTCAAAGGAATCGGTCCCGAATACGCCGATTGCGTCAACAGCCTGCGTTGGATGTTCTCTCTTCAATAAATTCTGCCAATTTTCGATATTCGTCTGCAGCCGCTTCAAATAGTCAAACTGGCCGTTTCCTTCAGCAATGACGTTCTCAATTGCAGCCTCTTTTTCAGCCTCTTTTTCGGTTTTTTTTGACCGGTCCGCCTCACCTTCCTCTTTGTCTCCATTTTTTGTCGAGGTCGGCGCTGTTGATTTTTGCCCATCCAGCCCACTAGGATAGGAATAGATCCGAACCCGCTCGGGATCTTTGTCCTTGGCTTTCTGTTTGATCGCCCGGCGAATTGACAGAGGCAAGGCCCTTCCGTAGGCGGTGTCCCACTCGGAGAGCAAGACAATGTGTGACTTTCCGCTGATATCCACTCCCCGCCGCACAAGCTCCTCGACTAAGGCCTCTGCGAGCTTATCGTCGCTCAAAGTGGTTCTAACCAAATGTTCCCAGGAATTTGAATCTCCAGCCATCGCAAAACAGTCTTTCAGGAAAGAGACGATGTCTTTGCGCTCGGTCCCGGGGGCCTTTTCCAACAAGAATTTATCCTCCGCCGTTGCGGTCGGGGAGTAGAACCGGGCTTTTTCAAAAAGCGTTTTATAATGGCCTAACGGTAGTGGTAATAGCCTGTTACCTGAACTTCTCTCATCAATGCGTGCTTGGCAGATCACTTCGCTCATCGATTTAAAGGTGGCGGATGTTTCGGGGCCTATGAATTTGAGCTTTTCGAGAAACTCCTCACATCCTGAAGTCCGGGGCACCACCACCTCACCCAAAATTTCATGCAGACGACGCAACGGTGGTCGTAATGGCCCGTTACCTGAACTTCTCTCATTAGCGCGTGCTTTGGAGATCTCTTCGATCATCGATTTAAGTATGCCGGATGTTTCGGGGCCTATGAATTTGACCTTTTCGAGAAACTCCTCCCATTTTGGATCCCCATCCCCCACCACGTTCACGTTACGCAAAATTCCATGCAGGCGACGCAGGGGGTAGCCGCCCAATTGATCTTCACTTATCCAAAGCACCAATACCGGCCCTTCGTCGCTTCGGGAGGATTGAAAAACCTCAAAGGGAATCCTGAACCCCTCACAACTCGATTCCGCGCTGTTCTCGCAGCCGGCCTTTCCCCCGGAACCTCCGTCCTGGTTGTAAGGGACCACTCCTATTCCGATTCGATTGGGATCCCGTGGGAAGAAACCGAAAGTGTGGAGCGCC
Source organism: Syntrophobacteraceae bacterium (assembly GCA_049512295.1). Classification (GTDB taxonomy): domain Bacteria; phylum Desulfobacterota; class Syntrophobacteria; order Syntrophobacterales; family Syntrophobacteraceae; genus SbD1. The sequence continues at coordinate 407 of JBEKXG010000116.1, read as the reverse complement.
GATGAGACTGCATACCGCGCCCGCCGCCTGGTTTCTGCCGAACCGGCATACGGGGTGCCGTCGATCAACACACCGAATATTTCGATCTTATTTGAAGACGGTGTAATTAAATCCGCATAGACTTTCTTGAGCTTAGTGCAGTGGATTCCCTCGCGATGGCCTTTCAAAATACAGGCAAACGGGTCCTCCCACAGCTTTGCGTCCACGTTCTGAGGATTTTGACATGCATGGCTTTTAGGCTCCGGCGTACCGGGCCGGGAAGTTTCCAGGATAGTCGTGCGCAGAGCCAGCGCGCCGATCACGCCTGCAAGGACGATAATCAAACCGGGAGTAAAGGAACTCTTTTGTTGGTCCGAGTTTGCCATGGCGGTTCCTCCGGCGGTCTTTGTGATTGCAAAGAGAATCAG
>JBEKXG010000115.1:0-11646 GCA_049512295.1 Syntrophobacteraceae bacterium | reverse complement strand
CCATCCGGTGCTCCCATTTGTACAGGTCCCGCATCCTCAGCAGAAGGCCGCAGAGCGAGTACACCCCGGCGTGCCGGGCGTCCGATATATCGCAGTTTTTCTGAACCTGACGCTGCAGGTCGCATATTTCCGGTTTCAATGCGCCCTCCTGAAAACCGTTGCGCAGGGGGAAAACGGGAGTTCGCGGCCCCCCGGGACGGCCAAGCGGGAAGCATGCGCTATTGCAAGTTTCTAACCCCGGTTTTTATCCATGTCGACAACATTTTACCTTTTCACGCGGCTTTTTGGAAGCCAACAGCAGCATTGCAGGTCTCCGTAACCGCCGGTTTGGAAATGTCCAGTGGTGCCATTCAGTCGGCCGGACTTGCGCTTGGTGGTGTAGCATCCAAACCCTTGCGTTTGTTCGATGTGGAAGCTTTTCTTGCGGGCGCGGAACCAAGAACCGAAGTTTTTCGGCAGGCTGCTAATATTGCTTTGCGCGGGGCCGGGCCGCTCAAACAAAACAGCTTCAAGTTGGACTTGGCGAAGCATAGCGTCGTGCCCGCACTTACAGTAGCTGCAAAAGGAACACCGAATAATCAACAGACCGGGGTTGAGTTCTATGAACGAAGAACTTAATCGCTACCTCACCTTCCCCCGCCCCCAGAGCGCCCTTCCCGGTTTTGCGCCGGTGTGTTCTCCGTTCGCGATTACACAAACACCGTTTACAAGCACATGTTTCACGCCGGTTGCATACTGGTGCGGGTTGTCATAGGTTGCCCGGTCGGCTATGGTTTCGGGGTCGAACACCACCAGGTCGGCAAAATAGCCCTCCCTGATCAGTCCACGCCGGTCCAGCCCGAGGTTGGCGGCAGGAAGACCGGTCAGGCGGCGGATTGCTTCCTGAAGAGTAATCACCTTTTCCTCACGCACATATTTTGCGAACAGCCTGGCGAAGTTTCCATAGGCGCGGGGGTGCGTCGACTGGTTTAAAAACACACCCTCCGCCGAGATGGAAACGGCATCGGAACCGAGAGAAACCCAGGGCCGGCGCAGTTCTTTTCGGATGTTTTCTTCGCTCATGACGAATGTGGCCGCGCGCGTGGCGGCGTTGTCTTCGGCGACAAGATCGAGAATCGTTTCGACCTGGTCTTTCCCTCGGATCCGGGCGGCATCCTCAAGGGTTTTGCCCGTGAGCGGGCGCAGGCTTTCGGCAGTGAAGCCGATCAAAATCGTTTTGGGCATCAGGCCGCGCCGGCGCATCTCGGCGCCGATCTTCCGGCGCAGGGCCGGGTCGCGAAGCCTGTCGAGCAGGGCCTGGTCTCCGCCTTCGCGCGCCCAGGCAGGCAGTCTCGATGAAAGCCTGTTCGAACTTGCCGTGTAGAGATAGACATCGGCGGTTATGCGCGATCCCTCCCTGCGAGCCTTTTCGATCATCGAGATTACGCGGTCGATCTTGTCCCAGTTGTTTTGCCCACCGGCTTTAAGGTGACAGATCTCCGCCGCAATCCCGGCCTCCCGGCTTATGCGAAGGAGTTCTTGAACCGCTTCGATAAGCCCTCCCCCCTCGTTTCGCACGTGAGAGAAATACATTCCGCCATATTTGGCGGCAACGCGGCACATCGCGATAAGCTCATCGGTCGTCGCGAACATATCCGGCGCGTAGCCCAGTGAGGAGCCGACGCCCAAGGCCCCGGCCTCCATCTCGATGCGGACCAGGTCGCACATCCGCCCCATTTGAGCGGGGGTGGCCTTTTTGTTTTCAAGGCCGATGACATTTTCGCGCACAGTTCCAGCACCCACGAAGGAGCCGACGTTCGGGGAGATTCCCCGCTTCTCCAGGTAGCTCAGATATTCGCAGAGCAGATTTCTGTGGTAACCCCCTGGCGGAGTTCGCTCTGCGAACGGCCGTCAATTATCAGGGAGGCCGTTGACCAGGACAGCATGTTGATAAAGCCGGGCGCAACGGCAAGGCCTTTCGCCTCGATGACGGTCCCCGCCGATGCCCCGCTGAGGTCGCCAACTGCGGCGACGAGGTCCGCCTTTATGCCGACATCGGCCTTGAGCGGGGCGTCGCCGGCGCCATCATAAATCGATCCATTTTTTATGATTGTATCGAAGTCAAATGACCTCTCGCCTGCGGCATAGAGGAGAATGTGTGAAGAAAGAATCACTGCGGCAATGACGAGGGCAATTCGCATACGTGGATGTTCTCTATGCGGAACCGGGAAAACGGGATAAAAACAGGCCCCAAGGTTCACCAGGCGGAGCGTGGAGTCACTTCGCCGGCAAAAGGTTGATTCAGTCCCGGTCCCGGCCGGATTTCACCCACGATCCTTTTACCGCGAAAAGTTCATCGCGGGCATGGCCCGCTCCTACCTCGTACATCTATTATCGCGGGCATGGCCCCGGGAGCGCAGCGTGGTCTCGACCCTACAATCTCACGCCTTATCATGGTTTCGGGTACCCGGCGGGTCATGAGAGACTGCGGCGATAATTTCCGGCAGCTTTTCCCTTACCAGCCGACCAAGCTCTTCTCTTGCTTCCCTGTACGCCTGGATGTCGCGTCCAAACGGATCCGGGACGTGATAGGAAACCAGCGTTCCGGAAAAGGAAGGCGGAATCAGCCGGTCAACCTCAAGTCCGGTAAGGTTTACCAGGTAGTCGATATCATCCAGCCGTACATCATAAAGACCTTTCGAATAGAGCCCATCCGTCGGGATGCCGGCCTCGTTCAGTACTTCCAGCGTCAGGGGAGGAATAGACCCCAGTGGCGCAAGTCCCGCCGAGCGGAATCCCATCCCGTTTCCACGGAAGTGGCGCGCCAGAGCTTCGGCCATTATGCTCCGGCAGGCATTCCCGTAGCAAAGGAAAAGCACTGTCCTCGAGGGCTTATCCGTTTCAAACGCTTTACGTTCCATTCCCCCACACCTGGCCTGCGCGGGCCTGCTCAACCTGGATTCCGTTCGGAAAGGGTTCTTTTCCAGTGTCTCACCGGGTGTTTCCCGGTGGACACGGCCTAAGCCCTGGCGGGCGCCTGCGGTTCGCTCGTATGCAGGTCCAAAGCTGCTCGTGCGACCTGTCTGCCCAGTTCAACGCACCGGTCGAGGTCCTCTTTTTCAGGAGAATACTTAACACGGAGCCCATCGCTCACCAGGCTGATGTTCATTTCCCGCATGGCTTCCGAGACGAGCTTCACCGCCTCGCCGCTCCAGCCATAGGAGCCGAAGGCGGCGCCGACTTTCCCGACTGGACGCAGACCCTTCATGTAGCAAAGCAGATCGGCCATTGCGGGCATCATGCCGTTGTTTATCGTCGCAGAACCCAGAACGAGCGCCCTTGAGTCGAGCACTTCGGTGATGATGTCGCTCCGGTGATTGAGCTTCAAATTGAGGATTTTGAAGTCAACGCCCTCCTCTTTCAGCCCTTCGCCGATGGCATTGGCCATCTTCTCTGTCGCCTGCCACATCGTATCGTATACGACGAGCGCTTTTCTGCCGCTTTCCTGCCTGCTCCACTTCTGATAGGCTTTGATTATCGCTCCGGGGTCTTTTCGCCAGATGAGGCCGTGATCGGGAGCTATCATGTCGATGTCGATCCCCATATCGACAATCTTTGCGATCAGCTTCTGAATGAGGGGTGAATATAGCAGTAGGATATTTGCATAGTACTTGGCCGCATGATTAAAGAGTTCGGAAGCGTCGACTTCGTCGTCGAACCGCTCGCTGGTTGCCCAGTGCTGGCCGAAGCCGTCGCTTGACAGCAGCAGCTTGTCTTCGGGTATATATGACATCATGCTGTCCGGCCAGTGCACCATTCGGGTTTCGAGAAAACTGACCGTTTTTTTTCCGAGTTTGAGCGTCTGTCCCGTCTCGACCACATGGTACGGCCAGTCCGCGCGGTTGTAATGGTCCATGAGGGCCTTTTTGCCCATCGGCGAGCACACCACCTTCTCCGGCCCGACCAGTTCCACGATGTCCGGCACGGCGCCGGAATGGTCCATCTCCACGTGATTTACCACAAGATAGTCAATCCGCCCGGGGTCGATTATCCTGCTTATGCGCCCGATCAGGTCATTTTTGAAGGGCTTCTTTACCGTATCGAAGAGCGCAATTTTTTCGTCTACTACAAGATAAGCGTTATAAGTCGACCCCTTAGGTGTGGAGTAGCCGTGAAAGTCGCGAATGTTCCAGTCCATTGCGCCGACCCAGTAAACGTTTTTTTTAATTTCAACCGGTCCCATCGAAATCTCCCATCTGAATTCTTGTTGAGTTTCCGCCAAATAGTTCATAATAGTCACGAGGATGCGTGCATGCACGGCAGCTTCCGGGGCTTCCATCCCACTGAAGATGATAGTCATAATCAGACCTGAATGCAATTTCAACCATGGGCCCCGTCTTTTCCGCCGGTATAGACGATATAATTAGACATACAGGTAATCTTGTGCGGGTCGAAGCTTCGGTAAGAAGGAGGCGATGGATATGGAAAACAGCGCACCCATGCGCGAATACAGCGAAGCTGAAATCAAGGAAGAGAACAAACGAATCAGGCATCTCAGGCGACTGGTCGATTTCTCAATGGCTCTTATCGCACAGTCGCCCATGTCCCTGGATGAGGCGCACCGGATCGTTCAGGCAGTCCGGGAACAGGCAATGCGGCTTTTTCCAGGGAAAGAGCAAACTTTCGAACTCCTGTACACTCCACGTTTCAGGCGTCTTATTGCGGAAAAATTCAGTCTGCTGTAATAAAGGCAGTGAGCGGTGAGCGGTGAATAGTGAAGACTCAAAACTCTATGTGGGCGCCTCACCGGTATCGGCGGGCGTTACCCATAACGAGAACTCCGAATGAATGAAGCCATTTGGAAATTGCAGCGGGAAGCTGAAAGAATCGCTTCAAGACACCCCCTTCCTGAATTCTACACGCGGTTCACGGCCCCGCTTGCTATCGCGAAAAAGCTTTTCTATAACAATCCGGGCGCTACACGCCTCCGCGGGATGGTGGAGCCCGGCTACCACGAAAAGCTGGGCCACGGCATTTTCCACTGTACTCGGGTCAGCATCGACTGCGCCGCCCTCATTCAGATCGAAACGGATGGGGACCGAATGAAGCCCGTGGCGCTCGAGCGGCTCATGTTGATGGGCATTTATGCGGGCCTGCTTCACGATATCTGCCGGGATGAAGAAAACCACGCCGAGTGCGGGGCCGTGGAAGCCGAAAAGATACTAAGCTCCTTTTCCCTCAGCAAAAACGAGATCGCCTGCATAAGCAACGCGATAAGAAACCATGAGGCGTTCGGGCCTTCGGCGGCGGCCGGCCGCCAATGGGTCCAGCTCGTAAGCGACTGTCTCTATGATGCCGACAAGTTCCGCTGGGGGGCTGACACATTCACGCACACGCTATGGCACATGATGGATCACCAGGCGCTCAGCCCCCGGGACCTCATCGATAGATTCCCCTGGGGAATGTCGGGGACGGCTCGCATCATCGAAACCTTCAGGACACCCACCGGCCGGCACTACGGCCCCGAGATCATCGAAACTGGAATGGAAATAGGCAGAGAAATCTACCGTTACCTGCTTAAACACTATCGTGAGAGCTGAGAGATGAAAAACGACACGATCACTGCAATAGAAGGAGTACGGGTCGGCCATGCCCGGCTGGACGGGATTCCGAGCGGATGCACGGTTATTTTGCCGGATGAAGGGGCGGAGGCCGGTGTTGACGTCAGGGGAGGTGCGCCAGGGACCTTCGGCACCGATACTCTGAACCCTCTTAATCTAGTCGGAAAAGTAAACGGAATTTTCTTCTCGGGGGGAAGCGCCTTCGGATTGAGCGCGGCTGACGGGGTGCGAAGATATCTAAAGGACCGCAATGTCGGCTTTGACAGCGGCCACGGACTGGTGCCTATCGTCGCAGGCGCCATCATCTTCGACCTGGGAATAAACAAGACGGGAGTCTATCCGGGTGCGGACCTCGCCTTCGAAGCCTGCGGGAACGCATCCCCGGCGCCTGTGGAGGAAGGCAGCGCGGGCGCAGGGCTTGGAGCGACAGTCGGGAAACTGTTCGGGTTCGAGCGCTGCATGAAGGGAGGCGTGGGGAGCAGTATACTCCATGGGGGAGGAGGACTCAAGGTTGGGGCGCTCATAGTTGTGAACGCGTTCGGAGAAGTGATCGATCCTGATACGGGCATGAAGGTTGCCGGGGCCAGGAAAAGCCGCGAGAGCCGCGAACTGGTCGACACCGTCCCGGCGCTGATGAAGATGACCCGCTTCACGGGGGGATTTCCAGGGACACAAAGCACCGTCATCGGAGCAATTGCGACCAACGCTCTATTGAATAAAGTTCAATTGACCAAGGTAGCCCAGATGGCCCACGACGGTCTTGCCAGGACTGTCTACCCGGCTCACACGCAATACGACGGCGACACCATTTTCGCGCTGAGCTGCGGGACCATGGAAGGCGTGGAAGTTAGCCTCGTCGGCGCGCTGGCCGTCATAGCCGCAGGGGAGGCAATCCTCAGAGCGGTTCGCAAAGCGCACGGAGTCGGGGGGGTGCCGGCCGTCAGCGGGGTGGGCACGATTTGATCGCGCCCACAATCTCCGGCGGCCGGCGCTGCGATCTTTCCCACAGTGCCCGGGAAGATCAAACCTTGAAAAACGCCTTCGTATTTGCGCCGCACACCGGGCACACACCGGGCGCATCTTTCTCTGCAGTGTAGCCGCAAATTTTGCAGATCCAGTAATCCTGCACCGGAAATTTGTCCGGATCGGCAAGCGCTTTTTTGTAGAGTTGAGCGTGAACGGCTTCCACCTTGTTGGCATAGTCGAATCCGACTTCGGCCGACTTTTGCCCCTCCTCTTTCGCATGCGCAATCATTGCCGGATACATCGTCTTGAATTCGTGCGTTTCCCCGGCAATCGCGTCCTCCAGGTTTTCCTTGGTGCTCTTCACCCTGCCGGCCGTGCGCAGGTGTTTGATGGCGTGGATGGTTTCGGCCTCGGCGATGGCCCGGAAAAGCTTGGCTACCCCGTGCAGAAATTCATCTTCGGCCCTCTGGCTGTAGGCAAGATACCTTCTGTTTGCCTGAGATTCGCCGGCAAATGCATCCATCAAATCCTTTTCGGTCTTGGACATCTTGTTACTCCCTGGCCTGAGAAAACGGTGGAATCAAAAAACAAAGACGTGTGGTCCCTTGCCGCAGCTCCGAAACAGGCGCCTTTCCTCCATCAGGTACCACATGGTGGTTAGTGCATGCCGGAGCCGGTTGGCGTTCGATTTTTGAAAATAAGCAGGGGTCAACTCAAAGTCAAATAGCTCGATCCTCGCTGAATTTTTGGTTTGACCACAAAAAAGAAACATGCAATCTTCCCGATGTCCATCGGGAAACACAGTACGAGACAGAAGGAGTTTCTTCACATTTTCAGCCAGGAGGGTTTAGGTCGATGAGTTCACCTTTTGAGCCAGGCATGAGCCGTGAATTGACAGTGGTGTCCACCCATGAGGATTCCGCCCGCCGTTTTTATCCAAATGTTCCCGACGTCTTCGGCACTCCGTGCCTGGGCGGCCTGATGGAGCGCGTCTCGGCGGAGCTTATCAACGAGCGTCTCAACCCGGGCGAACAATCCGTGGGGATTTCGATGAATCTCACGCACACCGCCGCCACGCCTCTTGGAATGGAGATTCGGGTAAGAGCAGAAGTTATCGCTGTCGAGGGACGCAAGCTCACTTTTAAGCTCGAGGCCTTCGACGAAGTGGAAAAGATCGGTGAAGCCACTCATGAGCGCTTTATAATCGTTGCCGACAAGTTCAACGCCAGGGTGGCCAAAAAGGCCCAAAAGGGCTAGAGGGCATTTGTCGAGAGGCCGATAACAGCGCAAGAATCCTGCTTTGGGGGATATCGCCGTCCCCCGGGAGAGGGCCTTATGTCGTCACAACTCGGATTCATATTCAATCCGGCAAGCATCGCCGTGATCGGGGCTTCAGACGATCGGCGAAAATATGGTCACGAGATATTGAAAAACCTGATCGAGGGCGGCTTTCCGGGGGCGCTTTATCCGATAAACCCAAAGACCGAACGCATTCTGGGGATAAACTGCTACAAGAATGTCAAGGAAATTCCCGAGCCGGTGGACCTGGCGGTAGTGATAGTCCCCGCGAAAATAGTAGCCCAGGCGGTCCAGGAGTGCGGCGAGCGTGGAATAAAGGGCGCGATCGTGATCTCGGGCGGATTCAGCGAGGCAGGTCCTCAAGGCGAGGAGTTCCAGAAAAGGCTCACGGAAGTTGCCGCACGAAACGGAGTTCGCCTGGTCGGGCCAAATTGCCAGGGTGTAAACAACCCCTACCACCCCATGTGCGCCACATGGCCGCTTCTCACCAGAAAGGGCCGTGTAGCCGTGATCAGCCAAAGCGGCACTGTCGGGGCGGCGATGCTCGACTGGTTCCAGGAGGACGAACTGGGGGTCTCTGGCTTCGTGGGCCTTGGAAACCGCGCGGACATAAATGAAGTCGATCTGATCGAGCACTACGAATCAGACCCCAACACAAAGGTGATCGCGTGCTATCTCGAAGGCATAAAAGAGCCGGAGCGATTTCGCCATACGCTTGAAACCGTAACGAAGCCGCTTGTCATGCTGAAATCGGGCCGCACGCCTCGGGGCCGGATAGCGGCCGAATCCCACACCAAGTCTCTTGCAGGGGCCGATGCGATTTACTCGTCGCTTCTTGAGCGCTACGGCATATGCCGGGCCCAAACCTTCGAAGAGCTTTATGATTTTTCAAAAGCCTTCGCCTATCTCAAACCACCGTCAGGAAACAGGATCGTCTTCGTAACGACTTCCGGCGGAGCGGCCATTCTTGCGACCGACGCAGCCGAAAGAGAAGGCCTCGACACTGCGCGGCTGCCCGGGGAATTGTCGGATTCACTCGAAGGGGTGGTTCCGGGCCACGCAATACGCTCAAATCCGCTCGACCTGACAGGGGATGCCACCTCAAAAATGTTCAAAGAAGTGATCGACATGGCGCGCCCCCATTTCGACACGGTCGGAGTTATTTTCGGCGACCCGATCCAGAATGCCTCCGAGTCGGTGACCCCCGGCGAAAACGAGCTTGTCATATTCCTCGGCGGAGCTGAGGTCGAAAGATCGGAAAGGCTGGAGATGCAACGTAAGGGCGTTCCCGTTTTCCCGACACCCGAGAGGGGCATTCGGGCGCTTTCTCAAGTCATCCCGGCGGGCAAAAAGGCGCAGAGAGCCGAATACACGCTTCCCGAAGCCTCCGGACGCTCGCAGATGGATGCATGGGAGAGCTTTGAATTCCTCGAATCCAAAGGCTTCGATTGCATTTTCACCCGCCCCGCTGCAAGTCCGGGCAAAGCGGTCCACATTGCACACAGGATTGGGTTTCCCGTGGCCCTTAAGATCAATTGCCCGGACATCCTCCACAAGTCCGACTGGGGCGGGGTGCGCCTCAACCTTCAGTCGGCCGGGCAGTTGCGGGAGGCTTACCGCAAAATGATGGAAGATGCCGGGCATAAGTTCCCGGCAGCGCGAGTGACTGGTGTGGTGGTGAGCGCAATGGCCGCCCCCGGGGTGGAACTTATTATCGGAATGAACAGGGACCCGCAGTTTGGCCCGCTAATCATGTTCGGACTGGGGGGAGTGTCGGTTGAGCTTTTTCGGGACGTCTCGATGAGCCTTCTTCCGCTCACGCGCGAAGACGCCCGCGCGATGGTGGGCAAAATCAGGGGAGCGCCTCTGCTAAAAGGGTTCCGGGGCCGTCCCCCGATAGATGAGAACGCCATTATTGACGGGCTTCTCCGAATAGCCGCTATCGCCGAAGAGCACCCTGAAATCCTCGAAATTGACCTGAACCCGGTGATAGCCTACGCCGAGGGCATGCTGGTGGTGGATGCCAGAATAATTACAGCCTAACCTCGCGGAGCGTGGACAAAGGGGCCGCCTCGCGAAGCAATGATTGTTTTACGGAGCACATTCCTTTTAGAATCAGTTTGTATTTTCCCTTCAATAAATCTTAAAGGAATTTCCCAGCCTTTCCGAATCAATGCATAGCCATATCAAAAGACGTAATGTGGAAAAGGTTTCTGTGACGCTGCTAATTTTAAATGGTCAATTTTCGGTGTATTTTGCAGTTATTCACAAAGTGGGGGCCTGGATATGAATTATGTCAAGCTGATACTGTCTATTACTATCCCTTTCGCCCTGTTTTTTTTACTTTCCCTTTCGGGTTGGCAGGCAGAAAAGGCGCGATGCGCCGAGCAGCCTAAATATGTCGGGTCGGAGGGGTGTAAGGACTGCCATGCCGGCGAGTATAATACCTTCAAACAATTCAACAAGAAGGCCCATTCATTCCAGAGCATCTCACGCCTGAAAAAGGGCCTCGAAGAAGCCGAACTGAAGAAATGCTACGAATGCCACACCACGGGATATGGCAAGGAGGGCGGCTTCAGATCCGATCTGGAAACGCCTGCGCTCAAAGACGCGGGCTGCGAGGTTTGTCACGGACCTGGCAGCATTCATGCTGAAACGGGCGACCCTAAAGACATCAAGGGAAAGCTCACAGCCAAAGACTGTGAATCATGCCACAGCTCGGAGCGTGTAAACGCATTCAAATACAAACCCCTGGTCTATGGAGGCGCACACTGATGAAGAAATTCAACATGAGCCTGCAGATAAAAATTGTCCTGGGAGTTTCTGTTCTTCTCCTGGTCGCTCTCGCTTCGATAATTTGCGTAAACGTTTTCTATCAGCAGAAAGAGATGAGGGGACAATTTCAGAGTTCCACGACGATTCTGGCCGAGGCCGTCTATAACGCCATTTTGTATCCCATGGCCATCGGCGACAGCGAAACAATCATTCAACAGATGGCCGAATTCGAGAAGAACAACAGCAATGTGAAAGTCTATGTTTTTGGGTTCGATAAGCTCATCACCTACACTTCGGAACCTAACAAGGCCAATTCCGTATTGTCCGAAAGCATCAAATCGCAAAGCCTCATCCAGGGGGTCAATGACCTGCTGGCAACGGGGAAAACCCCCGAGTCAAGGTTTGACGAGGAACGGGACGGAACACACTACGTGAGCCTTCTACGTCCGCTCCTGAATGAAAAGCGCTGCCACCACTGCCATGGATCGAGCCGTTCGGTGCTGGGAGGCGTGCTCGTGGAGCAGAACAGCGACACCATGTTCACAACTATCCAGTCTATGCGCAACAAGAATATAGTCATAGGACTTCTTTGCGGTTTGACGGTTGCCATGGTCCTGGTTTTAATGGTTTCGAAGCTGGTCAGCAGGCCAATCCGCCAAGTGATCTCGGGTCTCAACGTAACGGTGGAAAACGCATCGACGGCCTCCGGCGCGGTAGCGTCCATCAGCAAGCAAATGGCAGACGGCACGTCCAGCCAGGCGGCAGCAATCGAGGAGACATCCTCTTCTCTCGAAGAAATGTCGGCAATGACGAGGCAGAACGCCGAAAATGCAACTCAGGCCGACAAACTGATGCAGCAGGTCGAAGGGATCACCTCGAGGGCCACGGGCTCAATGAACCGGCTGATGGAATTCATGCAGGAGATTTCGAGCGCAAGCGACAAGACTCAAAAGATCATAAAGACAATCGACGAAATAGCCTTCCAGACCAATCTTCTGGCCCTTAA
>JBEKXG010000114.1:0-9877 GCA_049512295.1 Syntrophobacteraceae bacterium | reverse complement strand
CTGATAAGCAGCTTTGCAACCTACTACGGGTACGGCCCGTTGGGGATGTTCGAGTTCTCACCGGTTGGGGTCCCGATAATGGTCGTAACGCTGCTGTTCCTCTATTTCACCTCGTCCGGCAGGATGCCGTCGCACAAGGCGCCGGTCTGCGAGCTCAGAGGCAGCGGGGCTCCGCAGTTTCTCTCGGAGCTTCTGGTACCCGACGGGAGCAAGCTCGTCGGCAAGACCATCATAGAGGCAGAGGGCAACATTGAATCGGTCGAAATATTTGAAATCGTGCGAAACGGTGTCATCTTGCTTCCTGAAGACGAAGGGCTGCGAATCGTAGAAAAAGACATGCTGCTCGTCAAGGGGAGCGCCTCGGATATCATAGGACTGCTCGATCTCAAGCTGGTCGTGCTGCCACATGAGTTGGAGGGGACCAAATTTCCGGGGAAAAGCGGCGAATACATGATTCTCGAAATGATCATAAGCCCGCAGTCCAGGCTAATAGGTGAAAGCCCCATAGGCGGATGGCTTCAGCGCGAGCTCGGTATCCGGATAATCGCAGTCAGAAGGCGCGGCATCCACTATTCGGAACAGAAGTTGAGCCGGGTCCGGCTGGCGATAGGTGACGTGCTCCTGGTTGGCTGCAGGACCGAAAACCTCGATGAAATCAGGAGCAAGCCCGATTTCATGGTGATCGAGGATGTCCATCACCAGGTTGTGGGTAAGACCAAGGCGCCGCTGGCGCTAGGGATTTTTGTGGCGTCAATCGCAGCGGCGGCGGCGAGGATTGCCGACATTTCTATCTGCACCTTTACCGGCGCCTTCGTGATGGTGCTGACCGGATGCATTACGCTCAGGGGTGCTTACAGGTCCATAAGCGTGAAAGTACTGATCATGATCGTCGGAATGATGGCACTTGGGACCGCCATCGAGAAGACCGGGGCCGCCCTGGTCTACACGGACCTCTTTCTTACTCCGCTGAAAGGTCTGGATCCGAAGCTCATCCTCTCCGCGTTCATCCTGCTGACCTGCATATTGACCGAACTGATGAGCCACATAACCACTTCGGTACTGCTCGTGCCAGTTGCCGTCTCGATAGCCACGTCACTCGGCGTAAATCCCAAGGCCTTTATCTTCGGGGTCTGCTTCGGCGCAAGTTGCGGGTTTGCAAGCCCGATAAGCTACCACACGCACCTGCTTGTATTCGGCCCCGGCGGCTACAGGTTCAAGGATTTTCTCAAACTTGGGATTCCGCTGGATATTCTGATCTGGATTTTGAGCTCTCTGCTGATACCTCTGGTCTGGCCGCTGTGACCAAGGCTGGACAGCCGCTTCCTCTGGGAAACGCCTCCCCGGGAGGCCTGATCAAGAAAATGCGAAACAGATTCTCGTCCTTGCTCGATAGTCATGAAGACTGTCCCCCGGTCAAGTTGCGTACGGCGAGAAACTTCCTCGTATGTTCCAAGGTTCTCATGAAGCAGGAGGCAATTCTGCATTAGGAGCCGACAGCAGCATTAGTACACTTGCCGGTAGGCTTCAATGATCTCGTCCGGAGAGCAGGTCCGGGCAATTTCAGGAGGCGTTAGCCGGCCATCCTCAAAACCAGGCCTGAGACTTTCCATGATATTGCCGCAAGCAACTATATCCAGCGCCGCCGTATCGATCCCGAACAGGGTAAGCCGGCGATGATAAAAGTCGAGCAGATCAAAGCAGACCCTTCTGTCGCCAACCAATGTGATGTTCACCTGCCGCCCTCCAGTTCCCAGTGAATTGAGAGCGGCTTCAAAGAGCGGTCCGCCCACGCAGTCAAATACCACATCAACCCCTGCTCCTTCCGTCAACTGCTTTACTCGATTCACGATATCGTCTGATTCGCTGTTGAGCGTGATATCGATTCCCATCAGCCGTGCTTTCTCCGGATCAGGGGAATGCCGATCTACGCCAATCACCCGGGCCGACTCTAATTTTGCGATCTTTGCTGCAGAATTGCCAACGCCGCCTGTTGCACCGGTTACGAGAAGGGTTTCGCCGTCTTTTAGTCGCGCTTTTTCGATCAATCCCGGGTAGGCGGTGATATAGTTGATACCAAGGCTGGCGGCCTCCATCATGGACAAGGACTTCGGCTTTTCCCGTGCGCTTTTCTTCGGGATAACGATGTACTCGGAATGGCTTCCGTTTTGAGTGAAACCGAGATCCCCACCAGCCGTCCAGATCTCCCGTCCGATCATTTCTTTGTCTCCGGCGACGACGATGCCCGCAGAATCCCGCCCCGGAATCCGTGGCAGGGTGGTTTTGCCAAATTTCCCCTGGACGTTTTTAACATCGCTTGGATTGAGGGAAGCAGCCTGGACCTGCACCAGGACCTCTTCAGGTCCTGGTGCAGGATCGGGAAGCCGCTCGATGTGCAGAACTTCCGCCGGATCGCCAAATTCATGAAACCTAAGCGCACGCATCGCTTATCTCACCTCGGTTATCCACTCATCATGTTGCCGGTGGGTCCGTGGGGACTACTCAACTACAGGGCCGGATTTCCCCCCGGGATTCGGCACGCCGGCCAAGTATACAAAAGGTTTCGACATTGGCCGCACAACTTTCGCCGATTCAGATGAAACCAGGCCCTCTTCTTTCGATCTCCCTACAGCCTCCGCTCCTGGTGCGGTTTGGTTCCCGTAATCTTTCGAAGTGCACTCTCCGCAATGCTCGGACCGATGGCAACGAAATCTTCCTGGATTCTCTGCCAAAGGATCTCGCGATTACTCCCGTCCACGGGCCTTAGTGACATGAGATCGCCGTCGAACCTGTATTTTCTCTCAAGAACGTCGGGGTGATCGCCAACAAAGAGTTGCCCCTCAACGAAATGCCGGACGACCTGCTTTTCGGTGTCGATTTCATATCTGCCGAAGTAAGCCAAATAATCGCGCTTGAGGCCCGAGAGATATTGTGCCTTGTCTCTTGATCTTCTGCTTATCTGCACCGCCATGATGCCGGAGTCGCTGTAGTGAATATACCCAATGGCGTCCTCTCCAAACGGGTATTTCTTTTTTCCATCTGGAGTGATGCTTATTGAGTGACTCACTCCCAGGACGTCCGCAAGCAAGATGAACTCGTTTCTCTCAGTGCCTGTAATGTCAGCCATTCGTTTCATGAAGTCCCAGGCAAACTCCCATTCCTCATCCGTTACCTTGGTATCCCTGACGTACGCATGCAGGTATTTGATCAGGTCGGAAACGATAAACTTCAGCCTCGGGTTCTCAATATTTGCATAAGCATTCTGCACTTTCGCGGTGAAACCCCGGTGGGTTAATCCGGTTGTACCCCGATCAGTTAATGCTGTGTATTCCATGAGCAATTTCTCCTTTCCGAAAAACATGCCTCAAGCGGCACGTTCATAGATTCTGCCAGGGCGGTAATATCCCTTGTAAATTTTGACAGGTGACCGATCCGGACTTACGGCCGGCTCAGGTGGAGCAAGGGCGGCGAACTCACCTGAGCCGTAGACTACCCTGCCGCCAACAACGGTGAGAACGGATTCGAGGTGTTTTATGCGCTCTTCGGGAACCGCGAAGTAATCTTCCGAAAGAGCGGAAAGGTCGGCAAGCTTCCCCGTTTCAATTGAACCCTTCTTTTCTTCTTCACCTGAAAACCACGCACTTCCCAGGGTGTAGAGCCTAAGTGCCTCCAGGCGGTCCAAACGGTTTTCGGCCGCATAGAGTTGTGTATCACCGACTGTTTTTCCCGTTACCAGCCAGTACATGCTGACCCAGGGGTTGTAGTTCGAAACCCTTGTTGCATCCGTCCCTGCTCCCACAGGGACTCCCATAGCCAGCATTCGGGCTACGGGAGGCGAGCGGCGGGCGGCTTCAGCGCCGTAGCGTTGGAGGAAATGCTCCCCCTGGTATGCCATCCGATCCTGAATCGCGATTCCACCACCGAGCGCCTTTACCCGCTCGATATTCCGGTCGCTTATGGTTTCTGCGTGGTCGAAAAACCATCGCAACCCCTGGAAAGAAACTTCACGGTTGGTTTCTTCAAATACATTGAGAAACCGGGTGATAGACTCATCATAAGTGGCATGGAGCCGGAAGGGCCATCGGTTTTCAACCAGGAGCCTCACCACCGCCTTGAGTTCATTTTCCATTTCGGGGGGAAGATTTGGCCGCGGCTCCGGGAAATCCTCAAAATCTGCGCCGGAAAAGACGAGCATCTCACCGGCTCCGTTCATCCGGAAGAAGTCGTCTCCCTTACCGGGACTGGTCGTCGCGAGCCATCCCCTGAAGTCGTCAAGTTCCTCTTTGGGGCGCTGTGTGAACAGATTGTAAGCGAAGCGTATGGTGAGATCTCCTCGTCGTGCCAGGGATTCGATGACTTTGTAGTCTTCAGGATAGTTCTGAAAACCTCCCCCCGCGTCGATTACGCTGGTTACGCCAAGACGGTTTAACTCCCGCATGAAGTGGCGCGTCGAATTGAGCTGGTCCTCGTAAGAGAGCTTCGGGCCTTTTGCAAGACTCGCGTATAGGATGGATGCATTGGGACGCGCAATGAGAAGGCCTGTCGGATTTCCATTTCGGTCCCGCTGGATTTCACCGCCCGGAAAGTCCGGAGTCTCCTTGGTATATCCAAGGGCGCGCAACGCTGCGCCGTTTAAGAAAGCCCGGTCGTAGAGATGGAGGATGAAAATTGGCGTTTCAGGAGCTGCCTCGTTGATCTCATCCAAAGTAGGCATGCGCCGTTCTGCAAATTGGAACTCAGACCATCCCCCGATCACCCGAACCCACTGTGGTGGAGGCGTGCGCCGGGCCTGCTCGCGAAGCATTCTCATCGCATCTGCCAGGGAGGGGACGCCGTCCCAGCGCAGCTCCATACTATAGTTCAGCCCCTCACGGATCACGTGGATATGTGAGTCATTCAACCCCGGAATGACCGTATGTCCTTTGAGGTCGACAACTCGTGTTCTGTCTCCCTTGAAAGACATGACTTCGGCTTCCGTTCCAACGGCCTGGAATCGTCCGTCTTTGACTGCAACCGCAGAAACTTCGGGGTTCCCTTTGTTGAGTGTTGTGATGCGGCCGTTCATGAAAATAAGTTCTGCATACATTTTTTTTCCTTTCCGGGCTGCTGCATAATGCCACCCGGCAGATAAACCCGAAGATCGGCAGGCGGGGCGATCTCTGTCAAGTCCCTCCTGACCGGTTTGTGTTCAGTGTCCGCTATCTCTGTCCGGAGCCGTCAGCCTGGAGATGGCTCAGCAGTCCGCTTTCTGTTGATGGACCATCATCAGGCCGCTTTTCTCTCTTCGCCTTCATGTGCTCCAAACATGGCCTTGGCATAACCGATCCCCAGCCCATAGGCGCCGCCGTGTTCCCTGGCGACCGCCATCACCGGATCGTAGGTCTTCGTGCGAGCCCAATCCCGCTGCCACTCCAGCAGAACCTGTAGCCATGTCATTGGGACGGCTCCCGCCTGAATCATCCGCCGGATGGCTGTCTCGTGAGCTTCTAAAGTCACCCCGCCCGAAGCATCTGTCACGATGTAAACCTCGTAGCCGTCGTCGATGGCCGAGAGCACTGCGGTTGCAAGGCAGACCTCCGTCCAGAGAGCTGCCACGACGAGCTTCTTGCGCCCGGTTTTTCTCACCGCTGCGACAACATTCTGATCTTCCCAGGCGTTCATGGTAGTTCGATCAATTGGCTTTTGATTCGGAAAAACTGCCTGAATCGGCGAGAAAATCGGACCGCTGAAGCTCTCTGCTGCAACGGTCGTCAAAATGGTTGGCACGCCAAAGACTTTTGCGGATTTTGCAAGTCCGGTGACGTTATTTATTAGCGTTTGACCATCGATTGAGTGAGTCGCAAAAGCCATCTGCGGCTGATGATCGATCAAAAGAAGTAAGGAATTCTCAGGGGTTATCAGACGGGGACTTGCCCCGCCGTTTTCACTCGATTTCATCTTTATCCTCCTGTGTCCTGTTGCCTGCCAGGCAGGCTGGACCGTATGGCTTGACCTTCCAAAGGTTGCAAAATTCGACGCTTTCTCATCTGACGTTCTCTCGTAGTGAAGTTCTCATTCTGAGAAGGGATGATGGGACCATGATATGGAATCCCTTTGAATAGCAGGGGATCTGCGGAATGCTTGGCTCCCGGCACGGCAGCTTCCGCATCCTGCACCTTGAAAATACGGTAATCATTACGAGTGTTCTCGCAACATATTGAAATTTCATCTTTTTGCTGATAAGCTTGCGACCGTTTCGTATCTTTCAAGTTATTGGCCGGGTCGTAGGCCGTAATCCCGGATGAGTTGCTCCGCTTTTCGCTGATTTCAGGCGAACGTGTTGGTGAGACGGCAGTCTGGTACGGTCCCGCAGTGATGTATTCCCCTTACTTGTCCTGCAACCCGTAACGACCGGACTCGCTGAGCGTTTGCACAGGAAGAAGGAGAAAAACGGATACGATAGATCGGTTCGAGACCGAAAGCATGGCGCATGGAATAAGGAGCTTGAAACCATGAAAACCAGGCGTATACTCATTGGCGCCGTTGTTGCCTGCGTGCTGTTCAGCACCTGTGTGATTGATGCAGCCACGGACCCAACGGAGACGGTGTTCGAAACCAGACCCCTGGGCATCGAATTGTCCGTCAAGATGGTCGGCCCCTACATGAATCTGATCACACGCTGATTTGTACTTTGTGAGATGATCTGTTAGCCTATGCACTTTCCGGCCCCTGGGGCGGATGAGCATAAATGATGTCAAGATCGCCAGGATGCCGGAAGCTTTTGCCTTGAAAGGCTCTCAATATGCGTACGGAAAATTAACGGTAAAAAATATCATATGGTCCGCTGATGCCGGAGTCGGGCGGAAGCGCGAAAAGACGCAAGAACGGAGAATCAACATGCCAGAGTTCGGATCGCCATTTTCAGGTTTAGCAAGCGGCAGGAAGCTCACGGATGCAGAACTCATCAGGGCTGTTCGTTTCATGGTGGCCGCAGAGTACGAAGCGATTCAGTTGTACATGCAGCTTGCCGAATCAACCGACAACAAGCTCGCCGTGGAAGTGCTCAATGACATAGCCAACGAGGAGCGTGTACACGCAGGAGAGTTTCTGAGATTGCTCCGCGAGCTTGCCCCCGAAGAAGAAATCTTCTATGCCAAGGGGGCAAAAGAAGTAAAAGAACAAATCGATAAATTGAAATAAAGGACTCTTGTCCAATTCTCATGGCCGAGAGCTATGTTCTACCCGGTGAAGAATACAGCGCCGGCAAAAAAGGCAGCGCCGGGGAGCTGCCCCTGGCTTCGTTGTATCCAACCGATTAAGGGTTAATTAATCACGCTCAAAAGCGCTGCCGGGATGACGATGGCGTGGTAGCCGGCGACTCTGCCAATCTTCTCTTCAGCCCCGCAGGGCGGCTGCTTAATCCCCGTCGCGCATTCCCACGATCCCTTCAAGTCCCCCGATATAGAAGGTCCCAAGGGATTTATCTCTGTCGTCTGGTCGATCCGGGCGAAGGGATTACCAACCTTTAGATTGTATTTATGATCGTTTTCCCGAAACGGAAGTCTCCGGCTCGGTTTGTCTTGCGGGTAGACGGATAATAAATATCGTGCCCTTGCCCGGCTCGCTCTCCGCCCTGATGCTTCCACCATGCAGTTCAACGATTTTGCGGCATATGGCAAGACCCATACCGGTTCCTTCATATTCGCCGCGACCATGCAGTCTTTGGAAAGGCTTGAAAATCAGTGTCGCAAATTGCTGTTCAAATCCGATGCCGTTGTCACCTACAAATATCTGCCAAAATCCATGCTCATCCAGCCTTCCATGGATTTTGATCAGCGGACTTTCGCTGCTGCGGTATTTCAGAGCATTACCAATAAGGTTTCGAAAGAGTTGCAGCATCTGAGTTTCATTGGCCTCAATGACAGGCATGTTTTCGATCTCGACCGAGCAGCCTGCCTCCACTATGTCTCTTTCAAAAACATCCGCCGCCTCCCGGACAATCCGGTGAAGGTCCACTTCACTGAGCGGTTCAGGTCTGGTAGCCACTCTTGAGAACAGTAGCAAGTCGCGCAGAAGCTGCCGCATTCGAGACGTCGAATTGAGTATGCGATCGAGGTATTCTTGTCCGGCACTGTCGAGAGCGGGAGCGCATCTATTCTTAACCAGGTCGCAAAAGGTCTGAACCTTGCGCAGTGGTTCCTGCAGGTCGTGTGAAGCTACGAAGGCAAACTCCTTCAGTTCCTCATTGATCCTCTCAAGTTTTGCCGAATAGGCCTTTAGTTCCCGGTTTGCTTTTTCCAGTTCTGCGGTTCGAGTCTCCACCAACTCCTCGAGGTGGTCCCTGATTGTTCTTAACTCCTTTTCAGCCCTCATGTGCTCTGCGATCTCCAATTCCAGACGGTCCATGGTCAGGGTGAGTTCGCTCGTGCGCTCCGAAACCAACTTTTCGAGATGAGCACGGTGCCTTTTCAGTTCGGTTTCGGAGGTGAGCCTGGTAATGGTAGCCCCGGCCAGCCCGGCAATTGCAAGATAGGTGTTGAGCACGTCGTTTGAGACCGGGCCTGCCATGGCATGGCCCACCAGCATGACTCCGGCGGTTTCGCCGCCAATGGCGACGGGCATGAAAATAACGGTACACTGACTCTCGCCCGAACCCACGAAACGCCAGGCAAGAAAACCGGTTTCGAAAACCTCGCAAACGCTTTCTTGAACCAGATCCGACAAGAGAAAAGAGCAATGCGTGCCGCATGATACAACGTGGTGGAACTCTATTTCACCGTCTGCGCGGCGGCTGGCGAATCCGGCCGAATCGGCGCCGTAGAACTTGACCATTAATTCTGCAATGTGGCGCCACACGTCCTCATGGGTAGTCAAACTCGCCAGGTATTGGGCAGTCTTCATGAAGGCATGCAGGAGGTCCTTGTCACTATATTGGAAACCTTTATATTGGAAATCCATCATAAAGCTTCAGCACCGGCTCACATTGGGATCGGCCCACCTGGCCAGATACAGGCCTTCCAGGAAAAAATCATCGAATTCGCCACATTGCGCCAAGTTGACAAGCTTTGCCCTGCCCCTCAGTCCCTCCACAACTTCAGCAGAACCCGAAGACATCAGGAGTTCTTCACATCCCCTTAAAGCGGTGTTGCCGCAGAGTTCAACGGCATCACCACTCAAGTCGGGCAGAAGTCCGACGGCTGCCGCACTCTCCCTGTCCAGAAAATGACCGAAAACACCCCCGACATATAGATGCCTCAATTCTTTCGGACTCATGGAAGCCTTGGACAACAGGACCCTCACTGCGGCAAAAATGGCTGCTTTGGCGCGCTGAAAGATATCTACGTCTCTTTTGGTCAGTTGCAGAGACAGAGTGTCTCCATTGAGGATCACGATCCTTCCATCGGAAATCCCGGGGGAAAATCGGCCGATGCTTGTGAGCCTGCCTGATTTGAGGAGGCATGCGATAAGGTCGACGATCCCCGAGCCGCACAGGCCCCGGGGCTTTTCATCGTCAATGGTCAGGAATTCGATATCATCGGCGAACTGGGCGGAAGTCCGCCCCGATAAGCGGACCCGGTAAATTGCGCCCGGTTCGGCCGGAGTTCCGCAACCGACGCCACATCCCTCAAAGGCGGGGCCGCCTGCGGCCGAAGTCACCCACAAAGACCCGCCGTCCCACAGAGCCACCTCGGAATTTGTGCCAAAGTCTATCAAAAGTGTGCCCGGTCCCTTTTCCAGCAGCCTGGAAGCGAAAACGCCGGCCAAAAGGTCGGAACCCACAAAGCCGGCCAGGGGCGGCATTACCTCGATGAAAGCCTCCGGATGAATTCCCCAGTCTGCGCACAGCACAGCCGTAGTTTCGGGGAGGCAGTCTATGCGGCGGCTCCAGTGGGCTGGTTGG
>JBEKXG010000113.1:0-9885 GCA_049512295.1 Syntrophobacteraceae bacterium | reverse complement strand
TGAAGGGGGTCGCCCCAAGTACCCCCTTTTCCTTTTCGACTTCGGCCATCACTTCCCTGTAGTTCGAAATGGCGCCGGCGAAGCTTGTGATATTTACATGAGAGGTTATACCGAGAATGCGGCCGCGAAGGTCGTCATGGAACCCGTTCATTACAGCCAGAACGACGATCAGGGCGGTTACCCCCACCCCCACTCCGGCGATCGAAATGAAAGTGATCAGGGAAACGAATGTCTGTCTGCGCTTGGCCAGCAGGTACCGTATGCTTATAAAAAATTCGAAACTCATGATCTCTTATTGGCTTTTCTTTTCCGGTCTCATATGAGGGAAAAGAATAACATCCCTGATAGAGGGAGAATCTGTAAAAAGCATAACCAGCCTGTCGATTCCGATTCCCTCCCCGGCGGCTGGAGGCATGCCGTATTCGAGCGCCCGGATATAGTCATCATCCATCTGGTGGGCTTCCTCGTCTCCAGCCTTAAACGCCTCCAACTGGCGAGAGAACCTTTCGCGCTGGTCCCTCGGATCGTTTAATTCGGAGAAGGCGTTGGCCATCTCCCGAGCCGCAATAAACAGTTCGAACCGGTCGACGAATTCGGGGTCCCCTTCCGTTTTTCTCGAAAGAGGCGATACCTCGAGTGGATACCGGTAAATAAAGGTCGGCTGGATCAGCCTTGGTTCCACCACAAGATCGAATATCTTGGTCAGCAGCTTTCCGTGACCTTCGAAACGTTCGATCCCGATGCCCACGGACCTTGCGAAAGCGACAGCCTCATCGAAGTTCTCCACCGCCCCCTGCGGGACATCTCCAATGCGGGTGAGCGCTTCCATGAAGCTGTAGCGTGCCCATGGCGGCGTGAGGTCGATAACGTCGCCCTGGTATTCGAGGACCATCCGGCCCTCGTTTACCTCCATGGCGATCAGGCGGAAAAGCTCTTCGCTCAGTTCCATCAGGTCTTCATAAGTTGCGTAAGCCTGGTAAAACTCGAGCATGGTAAATTCCGGATTGTGCTGAGTGGAAACCCCTTCATTACGGAAATTGCGGTTCAGCTCGAAAACCCGCTCAAATCCGCCGACCAGCAGCCTTTTCAGGTAAAGCTCGGGGGCTATTCGAAGATACAGATCCATGTTCAGCGCATTGTGATAAGTCTTGAAGGGCTTGGCGACCGCCCCTCCAGGAACGGCCTGCATCATGGGCGTTTCGACTTCGAGGAACCCCCGCTCGAAAAGAAACCGCCTGATTGCAGCGATTATCTGCGCCCTTCTGCGAAAAGTCTCCCGCACCTGCCCGTTTACGATCAGGTCAACGTAGCGCTGGCGGTAACGCAGCTCTATGTCCTTGAGGCCATGATACTTTTCGGGGAGCGGCCGCAAATTTTTGGCGAGCAGCACGAAATCCTTAACCAAAAGAGTTACTTCGCCTGTTTTCGTCCTGAAAAGCGGCCCGGAAACACGGATTATATCGCCGATGTCCAGCTTTTTGGGCAGCCAGTAGTTGTCTTTTCCGATCTGGTTCTGCTGAACGTATATCTGAATTCTTGCATCCGCGTCAGCGACATGCATGAAAGTGGATTTGCCGAACGAGCGCACGGAGAGAACCCGGCCGGCAACCGTATAGACCGCATCATCCGATTCAAGTTGTTCGGCCGGCTTTGCGCCGGCGCTTTCCAGCAGGTCCTTTATCTTATGAGGAACGGGATATCCGTTGGGATAAAGCGCTATACTCTGCCGCTCGAATTGCTCGGCCTTCTCCAGCCGCTCCCGCACCACGATGTTCAAATCTTCCATTACACCAAAACCTTCCAAAAATAACTAACCCCGCCGATGAGGGGACGAGGGGCGCCACGCGGACCACGAAGTTCCCTGTCGTCCAAAGTTCCCTGTCCGCTGTTTGACTCTCGCCGATCAGGGAACAAGCGACGTTAGATGATTTGGCCCGATACGTCAAGAGGGTTGTCTTTTTGCCTGTTTTTGCAAGCTGTTGACATCACCAGGGCTTGACGGTCATTCATTCCTTTGGTCCGGTTCCTCTTTCACGGTCCTGCTCTTTACCATCTTGGAAACGGAAAACGCTACTATCAGCACGCCCAATATCATGGGCACCCATTCCCCTTGAGGTTGGGTAAGCAACCTGAATATCCCGTATCCGAGGATCAGGATTCCCCCCGTGAGGCTCAGCCATTGCATCCATCGACTCATGATCATACCTCCCTGAGGCCGAAATAATCCATATGCCCGGGCTGCATTCGCCTATTTAGACTCGAAACGGCCGAACAACGTTTACGATACGTAGCGATTTTTCGCTGAAAACGCAAAATAAAAGAGCCTCTTGGTTTTCCGCTCGCGGTGAGGCCTTTGCTGGCGCATCGACTGTGAAATTTCCTGCAAATACAGGCCAAATTCAGGAACCAGCTACAGCACAAATATCCGGCAATGATTCCGAGCATCGAGGGGGGAGCTATGGAGGCTTTGTGGTCCCGCCTATCATGCAACTCTGCACTTTTAGCAGTTGACAAGAGTCGAAGTCGGCTTTAAGTTGACGCTAACAAACTTAGGAGGGCCATACTCGGGTGATTGAGGAGTTGATTGAGGAATTTAAATGAATGACTTAAGGAGATAGAAATGAGCAAAAAACTGATTTCTGCAATGGCGCTTTCGCTGGTGCTTGTCAGCGGCGGCCTTTTCAGGGCCCTGGCAGACGGCGGCCTGAATGACGCGGACAAAAAAGATATAGACAAACCGGCGGTTTACAATAACCAGAATATTGACAAAGGACCGTATTACATTAACCAGAATGAAGACAGAGGACCATATTGAGAAATCACCAAGCCGGACCGGACACCGGTTTTAGTGGGCTACAAACCCCGGCGCTTTGATTTTGCCGGAGTTTTTACCCGGAATAATGCATCAAGTTGAGAAATTACGACCTAGAGGCTACACTGCATTTGGCTGGGGACATCTTCAAGCGAAACCATGCCTCATACATCTCACACGGGAAGAAGCAAAGTTTTCAAATATAACTGTCGTGGCAGGGTTATACCATGGAAAGATTTGGTCCTGGCAAACGGCAACCGAAAGCGGCAAAAATAAGAAAACTTTGGTGAGCAGGTGAATCGGAGAATGGGTGAGTGAGAGAAGATCGGGTGAATGGAAAAAGCGGAAGAAAGAAGCAGGTGGTCTCACGGATTTTCCGACTCACCAACTCACCATCACCGGATCGAGAAACCTGAACTGCGTAAAGTCTATTGACATCCAGGGCAACAAATCACTATTAAGAGGACAGTGCGCCTGTAGCTCAGTTGGATAGAGCAACGGACTTCTAATCCGTAGGTCACAGGTTCGAATCCTGTCAGGCGTATAGGTACTTACAGATAATCAGAGAGTTATTAGCAAATCACACTCACATTAATACCGGGAGCCGCTTGGCTCCCTTTTTTATGGGTACCAGTTGGGGACCACATTCTAAGGGGTACCCAAGACCTCGCGTGGTGGCAGCGGATCGGGCGCATTATGGTAAAGCTGCGGCAACTTCCGGATTTGAATCCAGGTGATTGAACCACAGGAAGAACATGCAGCCGAGTGGCCCTGTGCGCACTGTGATGAAGGCGGTATCCCGACCGGCATACTAATTGCCGGGATTGCTGTGACGGGCTCCGGTAGTGGGTTGTTTTGCCCAATTCCGCTTTTCTGCCATTGGCTATCGGATACCATCTCATAATCCCAGACTTATCCTTCAGCGTTGTGAAGCGGAAAGCCTGGCCTTGCCGCCAGAACAGGAAAGAAGGGCGGTATGAAACGACTATGCCGATATCGCCCTTGGGCGCTCAAGAAAACTGACCCATTTCTGCTCAAAAGAACTGCCCCACGTAGTGCGCAGTACCTCAGCTTCTTCCTCTGAGCCATTCGGCTGTAGATTTTCTTCAAGTATCTGATTTTTCTACTTCCTGGAGGTTCAAAGTACTGTACCGGACAGGATGAGTGAGGGCAGCGAGAACGTAGTTCTGAGTCGAAGCACGATAATTGATGGTTAAATTGTCACGATAAATAATGTGAATGATCCTGCCAAAATGATTCCCCTGTCGTTGCCAACCTGAAAGAGTACTGGTTCAAGAAAAGGGAGGATATTGAGCTATAAGGCAAGCGAGTGATTGATCCGTGAGGTCCTCGGGCTCCAATTGATCCGGGAGTTTATGGATATGGACCGCACTAATGGATGCAAGGGATTGGTAGATCGTTGCGGCTGCTTTGTGCCCGGCGGCATCGCCGTCAAGCAGCAGGAGAAGGGCGCGTGCCTTGGAAAGCCATGCGATTTGGACTTGGGATGGAAGAGTGCCGAGCAAGGCGACGGCATTCGGAAGCCCTGCCTGGGCAAGGCGCATCACGGCCCATGGGCATTCGACGACGATGATGCCTGATTTGAAGAAAGAATGAGCGCGGTGGGCGTTATAAAGGATAGTGCCTTTGGGGAAGTTTTTTGGGAAGCGCCATTTGCCGAAGCGGTTTACCATGCGGGAATCGAGTTGGCGTCCGCAGTAGCCCATGGGCTTCCCATGCATATCGTGCAGGTGCACTGCGACGGTATTTGCCAGGAAAGGAGAACTGCGGGCCACACCGGCTTCAAACCGGCGGGCGGTGGCGACCGTGATCCCCTTGGTCAACTGTAGGAAAGGCGCCTCCGGGTCAAGAGTGATGATTCGGGTAAAGGGTTTGAAGGAAGACTCCGGGGGTGATGTATTGGGGCTTACCTCGGCGCCGCGAGGATTGGTCAGCCTGGACGCGAGCCGGCCCATGCGCCTTGCCGCCTCGGCGTAGGAGCATTTTTCAATGCGGCGGATGAGTTCTACGCAATCTCCGCCGCCGCAATGAGTGAAACACCGCCAAAGTCCCCGCTGGAGGTGGACGCGGAAGGCGGTGGGATTATCACCGCCGTGCAGGGGACATGGGCCGAAGAGTCGGTCACGGTAGCGTCTTAAATGGGTATCGATCCCGTAAACGGACATAATATGGCCTATGGAGACAAGCGTTTTGAGGGACCGGAAGCTGTAGCTACCCATCCATGGCATCCTTTTGGATAGGTCTGGGCTTTCGGGGACGTGGTTGCCGTGTAAATGTTTCGAGAAAGAGCTTCTCGTCGATGCGGGGCAACTGTTTTTGGGCCGCGTTTGCAAGCAGATCGGCAGCCATCTGGTTAAGCATCCGTAAATTTCCGCAGCAGTGATCGGCCAGGGCTTCCATGAGGGCATCGGTCATGAGGTGGGGCGCCCCGGCCTGCTCCAAGGCGTGGTTCAGATAAGCCAGAAGATGGTCGCGGTTTAGAGGTTCAAGGGGCAGGCGCACCCGGATGCGTGTCCCAAGTGAAACCAGGGCATCCGTTCGGAAACGTTGGGGAAGCCGACTATCGCCGCAAAGAAGGATTGTGAGGATGCACTGGGAATCGAACTGGGTGCTGGCAAGTAACCTGAGTTCATTAAGGGAGGATGCGACCATCTCCTGAGCCTCATCGATAAGGAGTACGGGCCTGAACAGAGTGGTGCGTATATGGTTTTGCCAACGCTGCCTAAGAGCTTTGAACCCGCCGTATCGGTTGGCCGGGGACAGGTTTACGCCAAAAAGGGCGCTCATCTCCCGGTAAAAGTCCTGCAGGCTGCTCTGGGGCCGCTCCATGACTCCCACTACAACGTCGGCAAGCCTGCTCAACCGGTGAGCCGTTAGCTGCAAAACCTTGGATTTTCCGAGACCCGGATCACCGCTTATCATGGCGAACCCTCCTTCCATCACCAGGCCCTCCATCCTGAAGGAAAAAGAATCAAGCTGCGGAGGCGTCCATACGGCCTCCACCGGGATGTCTGATAAAAAAGGGTTCCATTTAAGACCGTAGAGTGCGAGGAGCTGTTTTTCAAAGATCATCGGATTTGTCCTTTTCATCTTTGGGGATATAAGCGGGTGGAAGTCCGGTGGCGGCATAGTCGGCGAGCAAACGGCGAAGCAGCGGAGGTATCGGGTCCGTTTGCCGGGGGGTGGAAGGCAAAGGGGCATCGGGGGTGATGGTGCGTCTTGCGCCACGAGCGTTTTGGGCTTTGTCCTGTGGATAAATTTCGGTGATGAGCCGGCCGGCGGCGACCAGATAGGCAACGCTTAAATCCCATGTCTGGTAAAGAATGAGGAGTCTTTCAAGGTGGCGCATCCGGGCAGGTACTTCAAAACGCACCCCTTTGATGGCCACGGTGCCGTCGCTTCGGCGCTGAGATCTTGACTCCTCGACACAGAATGCAAGCCTCAGTTCCCTGGTGTCCGGACAGGGACGGCCAACCGCTTTGTCCCTCACCAGTCGGTCAAGGGGAGAGGTGGCAATTTCGGAGTGGATTGATCGATTGTACTCCAGTTCGGCCCATGCCTGAGATGCACGGTTCAAAAACTCCAGGCTCAGTGGGTCTATGTTTCTGAGCATGGCGATCAGACGCCCTTCGAGTTGTCCCCGGAACGACTCCTGTTTTCCGTTTTGGTAGGGGCTGTAGGGCAAGGTCGTCTGATGAACGATACCAAGGCGCAGCAGTCCGTTTTCGGTTTCGGCGGCAAGCATCGCGGGGCCGTTATCACTCATGAGTGCACGTGGGAGTCCCCGCTTCTGGAATGCCTGTGTGAGACCATGGATGAGGTTTTCGGCGGTTTCGGCAAGATACCACTGGATATGGCAACAAAGGCGGGAGCGGTCATCAAGGACGCACAGGGCCTTTGGAGTATGCCAGACCCCTTTTGCATCCGCTACTCTTCTGCTGCAATGATGGAAGTCGAGGTGCCACAGGCCGTGCACATACTGCGACTCGAAGCTGCGGACCTCCCTGGATTCCAGCCGTTCGGCCCCACGTTGCTGCCCTGGTGTGCGAGGATTGGTTTTTTTTAGCCAACCCTTTTGCACCATAAGGCGCCGCACCGAGGAATAGGATGGAGCAACTCCTAGCTCGGGGTGCTCCCGCAGGTACTCCACCAGGTTGTCGGAATGGAGCTTGACGCTCCAGTTGGGAAAGTTGTTGTACTGCTCGCAGATAACCTTGAGTAATCGGGAATCGATGGCTTTGCGCTCTCCGGCATCGTTGCGGACCCTGCGGGAAAGCGCCGTAATGGGATCGGAGCTTGCCTGCCCCTGATAATACCACCGCTCAATAGTGGATAGTGCAAAACGAATCATTTCCCCTGGACGGGTGGGATGAGCATAGCGGCGGGCGGCCAGCGCTTCGAGTTCGGCTTTGAGTTCCCCCCTTTCTGGAGGACTGGCTAAAAGAGGGCCTATTATGGAAAACCTAAGATGTGCCCAGTTCCTGAGATTTGCCTTGGGTTCTTCAGACATGTGGCGGCTCCTTGCGGCTTGAGGGTCTTTTTCAAACATCCCTTATTCGACAGCCGCTCTATAGTCTGAATAGCCCCAGTCATGGAATTCCCCATCTTTTGCGTGACCACATTCACCCATCGCTCACCGTGCTCTCAATTATCACGAGGCTAGCAGCCGCAGACATCCCACAAGCCCGCTTAGAGCATCGGTGCTTTGCTCCAAAAAATAGTTGAGAAGGTTTCCGGGCAGTTCACTATCTATGACCCGAGTGCTAAGACGCCCCCGAATCCTTTGCCACTCGGCACTGTTTGGAAACTCCTCCCGGAAGTAATCAAACCAGCGCATGAGGGTCTTTCTTGGTATCGAAAACATCCTGGAAAGTCTTGCCGTGCTGATACCGTCGGGTCTGCGCTGTCTGAGTGTCAGTACAACCAACACGACGCAGCGCCAGTATACCCGGCGGCCCATAAACATGCATGACGGGGGCGGGCTCCTGTGCCGACAACCTTCCCGCCCACAGCACAGGCTCTGCCGAACGCAACACTGCTCCGGAATTTGCGGATGACCACCCCTTGGTTTTCTAAGATAATTGGCTTGGTGCAGCGGACCGCCGCAATGGGGGCACCCTTTGATCCGATGGGATGCCGCAAGGTCAAGGTCGATACGATGAAGCACTTGAAAAAGGCTGACTCTCTGAACAAGCTCTGGTAACATGATCCTCCTACCCATAGTGGTATTGGGCAGGAGGTCCTTCGCGGAGCGTGCAGGCTATTTGAGGGGAATCCTGCCCTCTCCCTCACTTAACTTGCACATCTCGGCACTCCTTTCCATCGATTATCTTGCTCAGGCACATCTGACTCCGCCGGGTCCACAGCCGCCTTAAGCCTTCGACAACTCAGGTGTGGTCTTCCGCCTATCAGGACAACGTCGCCACCCGGGAAGTGAGCATGATTTCGGAGATCAATACCCAGCCGGCGTGTGCCCCTGTGTCGCCGCGGCGACCCTCGCCCGCACCCTTGCGGCTGCCAGCGCATGACTCGGGGTCAGGATGGTTCGCTACTCCTTTCCTGTGCGGCTCTTTCATCTGCAACTCCAAGACGGTTTATCCCGGCGCTTTCCCTGAAACCTGCACTTCCGACTCCTGACTTCTGAGTGCTCTTGCGGACCCGACGCGGATCATAACCCCTCGCGTTCAGCACTTTGCAAATCCCTCCGCCTCAGCCTTTAGAGACCTTCGCGAGCAGCTTGCCGGCAAGCCCCATCTCCCGTATTTTCCTGAGCAGCAGTTCCTGAACCTCTTTATCTTCGCCCAGTTCTGCCATAAGGCTGCCAGCCTCCAGCCCATGGATGGCTGCCTCAAGAGGGGGGTATTCTGTGGGCAGCGGTACAGAGCAGATCTCCTGGATCAGGCGCAACAAGGTTTGCTCGTTTTGCTGGTCCTCCTGGAGGGTCGTGCCCATGCGGCGTGCCTGGGAGAGGAGGACATCGCGGCAGGTCTGAATAAAGACAGGGTTCTCGGCGTAGGCGTGCCCACCTCGCACCCGAAGGATCCTGGAGATCAAGATGGCCGGCCGGACGCTGGCGCTGCTGGTCTTGAGCCCTGCATCGCGGAAGGCCCGGACCAGGGCGACGATCCTCTCGACCTCCGCCATGGGCAGTCCGGAGTGTGTCTGGGTGATACCGGCCTCGGTATCCTGATCGAACCCGCTCAGCATGAGAGTAACCATTCGGTCCAGGAGAGCATCCTGGGCGCCGTGAACCCCCGCGTAGTCGGCGGGATTGCTGGTGAAGATGATTCGGAAATCGGGGTGAACGGGTATATGCTTGCCGCGTAGAGGCAGCACCCGCTCCTCCATGACTGAAAGAAGCACATTGTTGGCCTCGGGCCGCGAACGCGTGAATTCGTCATAGACCACGGTGCAGCCTTTCTGGCAGGCCTCGGTGAGGGCCCTTCCCACCCACATGGGCTTGGATTCTTCCTCAACCTTGAGCACTGTGTGAATGTACTCGTCGCGCGTATAACTTCGCTTGTAGCCGCTCTCCCTGCCCACCAGGTCCGCGGTGCCCATCTGGTCATCCCCATGGATGAGCACCACCGGACGACCTAGCTGGTGGGCCACGTGCAGGGCTATGGTGGTCTTGCCGCTCCCTGCCGGACCGGAGAGGTGAACGTGTAAACCATCCTGGAGATAGACCAGAGTGCGCTCGACCAAGTCCTTGACAAAGGGCGTCTCCACGAAGTCCGATGGTGGAGCAGTTCCTGCCCCGGATCGCTGGGCCGTTGGCTTACCCTCCACCTGAGCGGCACTGGGGGTAAAGGTGAACTCTTTCTTACAGAAGGGGCATGAGTAGAGGCGTTGACGCTTCGATTCCACCTGCACTTCTCTATGACACCAGGGGCAGGTCTCTATCTGCTTCTCCATCAGTCGCCTCCTTTCACCAAGGTCTCCAGATGGTCCGCGCCAGGTTGCGAGAGAGGCAGCACAGCCGTAACCTCCGTACCCGCGTCTGGAACGCTGTGGATCCCACACTGTCCACCCACGGCGTCAGCGTAGTCTTG
>JBEKXG010000112.1:0-9886 GCA_049512295.1 Syntrophobacteraceae bacterium | reverse complement strand
GATGACGGCGGACCCGTACTTTATAAGTACACCAAGCATCAATGTGGGCAGGACGAATAGACAGTTCCCGCGAATGGCAAGATAAAGCCCGGCAATGGTGAAAAAGGCCATCAGGACATCGTTGTGCGCGTTCGCGATCCCGTGGATAAGCAGCAATGGGCTCCAGAGAAATAGATACAGAACAAGCTCTGGATTTGTGAGGTTCAATCGCTTACAGCCATGCCAAAGGACCAGGGCGGTGAGAGCTGCCACTCCTGCATTCAATAACTTGAACAGCAGGATCGAAACCCAGTAGTTGCCGTTTCCTGCCAGACAGATTCCTGACGCCAGCCACGAAAACAGGAATCCATAGGCTGTTGGATTGTAGACCCATTCCGGATAGAACATCGGGTCATCTCGCCAGCCGGGAATCTCGGAAATCGTAACGGTGTATGGATTAAGGTGATAATGTGTCTGCATCCAGCCCAGGTTGACATAGCAGCGCACATCGATGGACTGAAACGCATTTGTCAGTATTGATATTAACAGGAATGCTCCTGCGAAACAGACAATTAAACGTCGCACCTGTGGGGATGAAGGAAGGGCCGCTAAGGCGAGATATCCTTTCACATAGGACGCAATAAGGCCGAATACCAGGAACCAGTGGAATATTTCTCGAATCGTCCGCTGATTGTTGAGGGAAGGCGTGTAATGGAACACCAGCGTCATCAACAGCAGGGCAGTCAACGCGGCCCCCGCCACTCGCAACTGGCGGTAGTTATGCGAAATGGACATTGAGATCACTTGGTGCTCGGATCATGCTTACTATCCTTACGGTGGATTCTAGGCGCTCTTGCCACTCAAGCGCACGTCCAGTTCCATGGCGAAATCAGCGCAAGTGACGAAATCTGCCCTTTCTTTGAGCCATAGGAGGTAGGCTTCGAGCTTTTTGAGCATCCTCTCGCCGTCCGGATTTTTCAGCCACGAGGGGAGATTCCATGAAGTAAGGTCACTAAATTCCCAGGGGTGGAAAAAGATATTCAGATAACCGTTACTGTTGAGCGCCCAGGATGACATGGCTTTGAAAAGCCGTAGGGGCGTGCGTTTAAAGCTGAGCCAGAAAAGGGGATACCGGATCACGGGGCTCGTAGATATGGGAAGGACGAGCAAGCCCTTGGAGCGGTAAGGCAATCGCGGGTTGAAGAGGTTCATATATCGTCCGGGAAGCCATATCGGGTTCTCGGAAGAGTCATAGGCATACCCTGCGGCAAGGATGTCCTCATGACGCACGGCGATAAATCTGGGGCTGCGAAACCCGCATACCCTCGTACCTGTCAATCTCTCCAGCTCGATACGTGAAGGCAGGAGGTCGCCTTCTTTAATGCCGGAATGGTTAAGGCCGTGGGATGCTATTTCATATCTTCCGGCCATTCTTGCAAGCAGGTCCGGCCGGCCCTGCGCAAAGTTTACGGTTACAAAGCAGGTCGCCGGGATATCTAAACTTTCAAGCAGGTCGAGCAGACCGATCAGTCCTTCACTTGTAACGCCGATCCCTTCCTCGGGACTGATCGGCAATCCGTATTCACTCGGGAGGTCGAAGTCCTCGACATCAAAGCTGAGCAATACGCGCTTAGTCATACAGACCCTTGAAGTTTTTCCATTGGATGTGGAGAAGGTCCCGGAACATGGCAAGCGACCAGGAGACCAGACGCCACCCGTTCTTATATTCATGCCCTCCACTTGCGCACGCCTCGAACTCGTCAACCCGCATGCCGCATTTCCGGGCAAGAAAAAGAAGCTCCGCGTCAAAGCTGAACCCGCTTACGCTGCTTTTTTCAAACAGGCATTTTGCGGCCTCCCGGCGAAAACCCTTCAAGCCCGCCTGTGTGTCCCGGTAGGGTAGATCCAGGGCGGACCTTACTATCCAGTTGAACGATTGCCCCAGGAGCGCCCTCATCAGCGGCGGCCGAGCGCACGAACGGCGAGACCCGATTACCACATCTGCGGCTTTGAGTTTTTCCTCTATTACTTTCAGATAATCGGTGGAGTAGGCCATGTCCGCATCCAAAAAGCAA
Source organism: Syntrophobacteraceae bacterium (assembly GCA_049512295.1). Lineage (GTDB taxonomy): Bacteria > Desulfobacterota > Syntrophobacteria > Syntrophobacterales > Syntrophobacteraceae > SbD1. The sequence goes on along the minus strand of JBEKXG010000112.1, from coordinate 7,832 downwards.
TATGCGTCTGCCTCCGCCATCTCGAAGCCGGTCCTGATTGCGTGTCCTTTTCCCTTATTGGATTCATAACCAGTAAAGGAGACATTCCCTGTCCGGTTTCCATTGAGGGATGTCTTGAGCGCTTCAATAGTGCCGTCGGTGGAACCGTCGTCTACGAACAGGAAATGGTATTTCGGGTTGTTGGCTGAGAACTCGATCGCTGATTCCACAGCGCGTCCGATGACCTCTTTCTCATTGAAGGCCGGCAGAATAACCGCCACCTTCTCGATGTCGATTTGAGCCGGCCTTGGCGTGGGTGTTTCCGATAGGGAAGGCACAAGAGCGCTCTGTCTGATCTCAATGATGGACGCTGCCCAGAGTGTCAGGGTGCTCAACAAAACGAGACCGAAATACCGAAAATACAAAAACGGACCCATGTCTATCGATGTCAGGAGAAGGCTCGCTGCAATAAACCAGAACACGGCCTGCCACCCGGCGGGGATATGCCCGTATGGATACCTCTCCCATAGCATGACAAGGAGGACCAGCACCAGCGGGACAGCCATCGCAACGTAAAAAGGATGGAATACGGGGCTTGCCACAAACATCAGCGGGATAAGAGCACACATGGAAGCAACGTCTGCTATGGTTGGCTGCACTTTCCCCGAAAGCCATCGGCCCTTCCACCCCGAAGCAAGCAGGGTGATTGCCAGCATGATAAAGGCTATCGTCCAGTGTGCAGCGCGGACGCCTGGATGGGCCTCCTTCGGGCGGCTATCTTTATGGGGGTACATGATATTATGCAGCACGACCATAGGAGAGCAGCTGTTTGTGCTCGTAATGCCTGTGAGCTCGCTCCCACGGCTGCCTCCAGTATCACCCTTGACTCCCGCAAGAAGAGTTTCCTGATAGAATGATTTATATGAGGTTGCAGTCCTGTGTGGACCGAGCGCAACGACGGGCACGAGGATGAGCCCCACCAGAAGTCCCATGGCGCAGCCGGAGAGCATGCGCCAATCACGCCGCCATAAGGGAAAGGCCAGCAGGAGGGCCGGGATCACTTTCACGCAAATTGCCGCTGCAAGCCAGAGGCCGGCGCGAAACCTCCTGCCTCTGAGAATCGAGGCGACGACGCAGCACAAGAAAAATGCAATAAGCAGGCTCACCTGTCCACGCGACTGGGACCACCCGATCGCTGGGAGAAGGATCAACATGGGAGCGACCCGCAAAGTCCACCAAAGCTGTGAAAAGCGGCGCCCCCTGCCTGCAGCAAGATTCTTGGACGGGTCCTCCACTGCCCTGGCAAGGATTGCGATACCGGCGATCCCAATAGCCAGGGTGAAGAAATACCAAATCCCCACGCTTGCTCCATAAGGCAGGTATCCCGTCCGGTCATGGCCCTGGGGAGGGTCTGCAAGCGGGGTCATAAGGACGGCGAACAGGGGCGGGTAGACGTAATGCCAGCCCCGGTCGTCGGTTATTTTGTACATGTCCGCGCCGGTTCGCACCGACCACGCAGCTCTCAGGTAAGGACCAATGTCGGTCCTGCGCGTTTTGAGCAGCGCGCCGCGCATTTCTACGATTGCGCCGAAAATAATGAACACGGCAAGAAGCACCCACAGCCCGGTTACATGCCGCTTCGCAAGAGGCTCTGAAAAAGTCTTCAGAAAGGGAGTAGAGCCAGGTCTATTTTCCACAGTGAATATCCCAACGTTTGGGGTTCGTCAAACAACTCCATTATGGGCCCGGCATCAGGTCGGGATTATCTACGACGACGACCTGTCGGCTGCGCCCCTCCTCCATCACTTCCTGAAGCCTTTCGACGAGGAGCTGAAGGTTTTCGCGCTCGTTTACACGGGGGATTGTTATCGAGACTTCGAGGCCTTTTGCGTCGGCCGTAGGGTATTCATGCGAACAAAAGGCAAGGACGGCACTAAGGTCGGATCTCGTCCCACAACCCCCTCCCAAAGGGCAATTGCCCTTATATGCCGGAGTGAGGGTCGTGTTCAAGAAAAATCCCGTATATTGGCGAAATGGAAAGAAGAGTTAAGTCTTGCGGCTTAAAACCTGCCTCTTAAGGCCCGGTTCTCACCCGATCACCTATTCACCTTTATTTTTGGCGAGTTTCCGATCCGACCACCTCTTGAGGAACCCGGTTACCTTCGAGCGGCGGGGGTCTTCAACTATCCTGAGCTTTCCTCGCCGCACCAATACGCTCTGGAGACAGGCCCTCAGGTGAGAGCACGGGACGCACTCCCTCTGAGGCTGCATAATCCCTTCCTCATCCACAGGGCAGACCCTGTCCCCATCGCCGAAACACTCCGGATGTTCCACAGCCGCTGGTTGTGGGCGATTCGATGGTGTTTCTTTCATACAGACGCTCCGGCGCGCCGGCCTTATTCGAGAATTTCCAGTACAGCGCGTTTTTTAAGCTTCGTTGCGGCCGCGTTCACGATAGTACGCATGGCGTGAGCGTTTCGGCCTTCCTTGCCGATAATTTTTCCGAGGTCATCCTTGGCCGCCCGCAATTCTATCACGGATATCTGGTGCCCGCATATCTCTTTGACTACAACCTGTTCGGGATGTTCCGCAAGACAACGTGCAATGAATTCAACCAGCTCTTTGATTTGAATATCTTCCATAAACGCAGGCTCCCTGTTGATGGCCTTCTGCCAATAAGTCCGAGAATCGGGGGGATTCCGGGAAGGTGTTTGGATTCGGTCGGCATCCGCAGTCAGGCAGAAAACACGAGGGAAAAAGGGACGCTGGCTCGCTGGGAGTAGGAATAATAAGACCTGACAGCTAACAACTCATCAATCGTTTGTGAAATTATGAGAAATCTGTTATGGTGTCAACTCATTTTCGAGTGTAAATAAGACGTTAGATAATGAAATCCATCACAAGCTCCATGTCCCGGCCAGGCATCTCGCGTGCTCACCGCTTTGACGATTGCAAATAACTGATCTGGGACACAAAGAAAAGAGATGGAGAAAAAAGTTCACGAAACACATTCCGATGTCCCGGTCAGGCGGGGAAGCCAGCCTCTGATAGAGTGCGTGGACGTCGATCTGCCTGCGCCCAGCCTGCTCGACAATACCGCAGACCTCGACAGGCTCGCCAAAGTTCTTGGTCAAATGGGATTTTTTCCCGTTCAAACCTCGCCCGGCAAAATGAATGAACTGGTCCGGAAAATGCGCGCAAAAGATCTGCGCTTCCGTGCAGTAGTGGGATATACCGGCGCCCATTGGGAGGTGCTCGACGTGGTTGCCCGGTCGCCGGATACGCCCGTTCTAGGCTTTGCGCTGGACCTGGGCACCTCCAGCCTGGTTTTGCGGCTGATCGACATTGCCCGCAAAAAGACCATCCGGGAGACCTCGGTAAAAAACCCCCAGGTGGCCTACGGGGAGGATATCCTCAGCCGCATTATCTTTGCTGGAGATAACGAAGGTCTTGGAGTTCTACGGGGCCTGCTCGTAGAGGCCTGCTCGGATGCGATGATCAAGATGCTTAAAGATTCGGGGACCTCTTCTCTTTGCATATATGCGTTATGCTGCGCAGGAAACACCGCCATGAGCCACTTTTTCTGGGGCCTCGACCCGTCAAACCTGTGCAGAGAACCCTACATTCCTGCGGCCAACACTTTCCCCATAATCCGCGCAGCCGAGCTTGGGTTCGATTTTTTGCCTAACTCGCTCCTCTATCTTTTCCCCAATGTCGGCTCATACGTGGGGGGCGATATCATCTCAGGGGTGATCGCAGCCGGTCTGGACAGATCGGCCGGCGTCCGGATGCTGATAGACGTGGGAACAAATGCCGAGGTCGTGCTTGGAAATTGCGAATGGCTGCTCGCCTGCGCGGGGGCGGCCGGTCCGGCCCTTGAAGGCGGGGTCGTCGAGCGCGGAATGCAGGCTGTCGCCGGGGCAATAGACTCGGTAAGGATCAACAGGGAGACGCTTGATCCCGAGTTTCGGGTAATCGGAGGCGGGAAAGCCTCGGGCATCTGCGGATCCGGCCTGATTGAACTTGTAGCCGAGATGTTTTCGTCGAAAATCCTGAATATCCAGGGCAAACTTCGTACGGGACTTAATTGCGCCCGCCTCAGAAACACCCCGGATGGCCCGGCTTATGCCCTGGCGCTTTCCTCTCAGACCAGCGACGGGCGCGAGATGTTGATCTCCGAGATCGACATCGGAGTTTTTTTGAAGTCAAAAGCGGCGATGTACACTATACTGTCGCTCATCTGCCGAAAGGTGGGACTGAGGTTTTATGATTTAAAAAATATTTACATCGCGGGAATGTTCGGCACTCGCATCGATCCCGAAATGGCGGTTCGAATCGGCATGATTCCGGATTTGCCCTTGCAAACTTACCAGGCAATCGGGAACTCGAGCCTCCTCGGGGCATGCATGCTCATGTGCGACCGAACACTTATAGCCGAAGCCGAAAAGGTCCGCAACATGATCACCTACGTTGAACTCAACGTAAATATCGAACTGATCAATGAGTTTCGGGGGGCGCTTTTCATTCCCCACACCGACCCGAGGCTGTTTCCATCCGTGCGTGTACCGCAGGATGGCCCGCAATAACCAACGGGGTTTTACAATGAGGAGCCGGCCGACACAAACCAACAGGTATCAGCAAAACGTTGCGCAGCCCAGGTTCACCGTCAAGGGCGTCTACATAGCCCGGCTCCTGGTAGGACTTTTGCTGGCGCTGAACTTCGTTCTTGTCTACGCAATCGTTTATTCCTCCAACGGACTCCCCGGCTATAGAAAACAAAACCAACAGGTAAAGGAACTTGAGCAAAAGGTCCTCAAGCTCAAGATCGAAAACCAGAAACTCTTCGAGATGGTTCAGGCACTCAAGGCCAGCCCCAAAGCACAGGAAAAACTGGTTCGCCAGGAACTCGGCTGGGTCCGTGAAAACGAAATTATCCTGGAATCTGCCGACAAAGGAAGCGAAGGGGGCGAAAAACCGGTTGGACCGATCAAGCCTTTCAGCCTTCCTAAATAGCAGTGTCCATCCGGAAACCTGGTTGAAACACCAATTGGCAGTGTTGCTGAAAGAGTGATCAAGAACGCCCCCGTTCCGGTGCTCACCATAAATCCGAAGACTCAAAACCCGCCTGGTACTCCTTTCGTTGCTCATCCCGGGAAACTTCTCAACAAACGGTCTGGACGTGTTTAAACAGTTGTACCGGTCTGGGCGGCCATATTTATTTTGTCAAAAATGAACGCTTCTGCTATAAACGTTGCGAGGCATTTTTCCTAAATCGAGCGATAATCTCGTTGAATGATTTTATGTTGCGCTGGTGCGAAAACCCCCCATTCTATTTCTTTGTCCGATGCCTTCTTGCGACTCAGCGGAGCGGGATGTGCCGTCCGTCTGATAGCCGCCAAATCGCCCAATTTAGCTCTTTCCAAATGTGGGCTGTTATGCTCATCCTTCCGGTAATCTTTAGAGCGAATGTGTAGTGTTGAAGAAATGTTATACCTTTCCCAATCATCAGGAGACCGCCATGCGAGAAGCCGTGATCGTCAGCGCAGTTCGGACCCCGCTCGGGAGCTTCAATGGATCGCTCGGTTCCATTGGAGCCACCAAGCTGGGAGGTATCGTGATCGAAGAAGCTGTTAAGCGCGCAGGAATAGGCAAAGATCAGGTAAACGAAGTCATAATGGGTCTTGTGCTCCCCTGCGGCTATGGGCAGAACCCTGCCAAACAGGCTGCAATTGCCGCGGGCGTGCCGTGGGAGGCAGAAGCCATAACGGTGAACAAAGTTTGCGGTTCGGGTCTGAAGGCCGTAATGCTTGCTGCTCAGGCCATTCAGTTGGGCGATGCAGATGTTGTGGTTGCGGGCGGCATGGAGAACATGAGCATGGCGCCATATTATCTGGAGAAAGCACGAACCGGCTACCGGATGGGCAACGGCGCCCTGGTGGATTCCATGGTTCACGACGGTTTGTGGGACATAGTCAATGATTTCCACATGGGCATTTCTAACGAGCTATGCAGTGCAAGATGGGATGTAACACGCGAAGATCAGGACCGTTATGCCCTCGAATCCTACACGAGATCACTGGCCTCCATTTCCTCGGGTAAATTCAAAGAACAGATCGTCCCGGTGCAGTTGCCGTCCCGCAAAGGCGAACCGGTTATTTTCAGCCAGGATGAGTGCCCGAGGGCAACATCTTATGAACAACTCGCGAAGATGAAGCCCGCATTCAAAGAAGGGGGTGTCACAACTGCCGGGAATGCCTCTGTGATAAGTGACGGCGCCGCTGCGGCCGTTATCATGTCCAGGGAAAAGGCGATGGAATTAGGCTGCAACATCATGGGCACGATAGGCGCCCAGGCATCGTACGGCATCGATATGAAATACGTTCTGGCGGCTCCGATCTGGGCCATACCCAAATGCCTCAAGAAAGAGGGCATCGGTCTGGATAAGGTCGATATCTTCGAGATCAACGAAGCCTTCAGCGGATCGACTGTATGCGTGATAAAAGAGCTGAAATTGGATACCTCCAAAGTAAACGTGGCAGGGGGCAGCGTCTCCTTAGGTCATCCTATAGGGGCGAGCGGCTGTCGCCTGCTCGTTACCCTGATTCATGAAATGATACGTTCCGATAAAAAGACAGGACTTGCTTCCCTGTGTCTTGGAGGAGGCGAAGCCGTGGCCATGGTCGTTAAGAGGTAGACAGCGGATAAAGGAGGAGACTCGAATGGAAATAAAGACCCTTGGAGTTGTGGGCGCTGGCCAGATGGGAAGCGGAATCGCGCAGGTCGCTGCAATGAGCGGCCTTCAGGTGATCATGAATGACATCAAAGATGAATTCGTCGAGCGTGGTCTCAAGAATATCACGAATATACTGACCAAAAATGTCGAAAAAGGGAAAATGGCCCAAGCGGACAAAGAAGCCATCCTCGGGCGGCTTAAAACCAGTATCAGCCTCAAAGACATGGCTCCTGTCGATTTCCTTGTTGAAGCTGCAAGTGAGAACGAATCCATAAAATTCGAAGTGTTTCGCGAACTGGATTCCGTCTGCCGGCCTGAAGTCATTCTTGCAAGCAATACCTCCTCTATTCCTATCGGTCGGATTGCGGCTCAGACGAAAAGGCCCGATAAAGTGATCGGCATGCACTTCATGAACCCGGTGCCCGTTATGAAGCTTGTCGAGGTAATTCGAGGGCTTGCCACTTCCGATGAGACTTTTCAGACGACATGGGACCTGTCGATCAAGTTCGGCAAGACCCCGGCCCTCGCTAATGACTTTCCGGGTTTCATTTCCAACCGGATTCTCCTGCCTATGATCAACGAAGCGGTATATGCGCTCTACCATGGAGTGGGAAAGCGTGAGGATATTGATACCGTCATGAGGCTTGGAATGAATCACCCGATGGGTCCTCTGGCCCTGGCCGACCTGATCGGCCTTGACACATGTCTGGCTATTATGGAGGTGCTATACCAGGGGTTTTGCGATTCAAAATACCGGCCATGCCCGCTGCTGCGCAAATATGTCGAAGCCGGATGGCTGGGTAAAAAAACCGGACGTGGTTTTTATGAGTATTGATAAGGATTGCCAAAATGGATTTCGAACTCACAGAAGAGCAGAAAATTATTCAGGAGACCGCTGCAAAGTTTGCCAAGCGCGAACTTGAGCCTGTCGCGGCCGAGATCGACCGGACGAAAAACCGCGACGTTCTGAAGGCCAATCTCAAAAAACTTGCCGAACTCGGTTTTATGGGATTAAACGTGGACCCCGAGTACGGCGGGACAGGCGCTGGAACCGTTGTCTTCTCGCTTGTGATGACCGAACTTGGCCGCGCATGCGCATCCACAACCGTTACGGCCTCGG
>JBEKXG010000111.1:0-17844 GCA_049512295.1 Syntrophobacteraceae bacterium | reverse complement strand
GAGTTTTGGCCTCCGAGTGGGCTCCTTATGTGCGGGTGAATGCTATTGGCCCTGGTTATATAGAAACCCCACTGGTCAAACAGGTGATGCAAGACAAAGAGTGGTATGAAAACATCCGGAAACAGAACATGATGCAGCGTTTTGGAAAGCCGGAAGAGATTTTGGGGCCCGCAGTATTTCTAGCCTCTGATGCGAGCAGTTACATAACCGGATTTTTGTTGCTCCCGGATGCCGGCTGGCATTGTTTCGGTGGATGGGTGTAATAAATTGGCAAGCAGGAGCAGGGGGATGACTGCAAATCCAAGTTAAGCCCCCTTCTCCTCAAAACAACTCCAACCCATTAGACCAGGTTTTCGTTTATTGGAATAAGCGCAGGACAGCGAAGATTCCATATGCTTACTAGTGTTGCATTTCTCCAATCAACTACTAATAAAGGGGGCCATGAAATGGGAGACACGTCAGTCAATACCAATATTGCCGATGCCGGGCCGGCGGGATGGATCGCATACTCCACTGCTGCGATAATGGCTTGGGCGTTTTTGTGCGGGTTCGTCAGCGGCAAAGCGCTGCTCTTCATGTCCTGCATTTCTCTAGGGTGCACAGTCGCGTATATGGGCGCCACGATCAGCCAGCTCAAACTTGGAAATGCGGCAGGCGGCACCACATGGCTTTACTTCGGGGCTTTTTTCGGGTTCGCTTCCGCCCTTACTTACGCGGTAAGCTACTTCGCTCCAATTTATCATTGGGAGTTGGACCCAAAGATCCTCGGGTTTGAATGGGCGGTCATAGGTCTTGTTCTTATTCTTACAACACCGATTTTTTTCAGATATGCGCCTGCGGCTGGAGCTATATCCGTCTTGGGGGCCGATGTGGCGCTCGCAACCCTGTCCCTGATCTATTTCGGGTATAATGGCGCTTTTATGCTGCAGCTAAGCGGGTGGTCTTTCTGCGTTGCCGGAACGTTAGGCATCGTCATGGCGGCGGGTGGTATTCTGGCTAGTGCCGGCATGGAATTTCCCATGGGCAAGCCGCTGTTTAAGCCAGCGGCTTAATAAAAGCCCAACGCATGCCCTTCCAGTTCCAGAGTTTTTTTGCAGTCAGGTTCTTCCCCTTTGCCAAGAGAGGGGGAAGAACCGTTCGGGAAGCCACCAATCAGAACTGGAACGGCTGGCTCGCATCGGTTTGAGAACCACAAAGCTATCAAGGAGTATGTAATGGACCACAGTATAGCTGTTGTCGCTCGCTTTAAAGCGATGGAAGGGATGGACCGGAAACTTAAGCAACTTCTCCTAACGCTCATTGAACCAAGCAGATCCGATGAGGGCTGCATCAGTTATGACCTGCACCAGGCAATCAATGACCGAGCCGCCTGAACTGACCTTGCTGGCGAAGATAAGCAGTTGAGGAACGCCAAGATGCATCGTCGCTGAGATCACCGTCCTATAACGATCTGAGGAGTCGGGAGGCACTGTTATGAGTTACGAAAACATTCTTTTTGAAGTTCGTGATGGTGTGGGGATTCTGACGTTTAACAGGCCCAAAGCCCTGAATGCTTTGAACGCGAGGACCCTGGACGAGGTCGCAGATGTAGTGGGCAGCGCGGCACGGGATGAGTCAATTCGCGTTCTGGTGCTTACCGGTGCCGGAGAAAAAGCGTTCGTGGCAGGTGCCGATATAAATGAGTTCAAAAGCATGAATCCTTTGAGCGCCAGGCTTTTTTCAGAAAAGGGTCAGGGGATTTTCTTCGAAATAGAGCGCTTGCCCCAGCCAGTCATCGCATGTGTGAACGGTTTTGCGCTCGGGGGCGGGTGCGAACTCGCAATGTCCTGCGATTTTATCTACGCTTCCGAAAGGGCGCGATTCGGTCAGCCCGAAGTAAATCTTGGACTGATTCCGGGGTTTGGCGGAACACAGAGGCTCTCGCGCCTGGTGGGCCCGGCCAAAGCAAAGGAACTGTGCATGACCGCTGAGATAATCGATGCTCAGCAGGCCAAAGGCCTCGGCCTTGTCGCAAAGGTTTTCCCTGCGGAGCAGCTTGTAGATGAAACGATGAAAGTAGCACGCTCGCTCGCCTCTAAATCGGCCGCAGTGATGAGGTCCATAAAGAAGGTGATCGACAGCGGCGCCGACATTGACCTGAGAAACGGTTGCGTTTTGGAGGCCGAAGCCTTCGGCGTCTGTTTCGGAAGCGAGGACATGCGGGAAGGTGTTGCCGCTTTTTTAGAAAAACGCAAACCTGAATTCAAGGGCAGTTTGAGTAGATAAATTATATAGTCACTGAACAGATTCGGCGGCGGAATCGCCAATTCTCCGCGTCCACCGGAAAAACTGCCGCCTGGAACGGGTGGGTAGCGCCGAGTGAATTCTCGTCCGCGATCTCGCGTTGGCAACATCTGGACCGCTTATCGTTTTTGTTAACTGCAGAGAAGGGGAGAACATGGAAATCAGGAATGTATGTGTATTGGGCGCCGGGATAATGGGGTCGGGCATAGCCCAGGTTGTTGCTGAAGCGGGATTCAACGTAAAATTGCGCGACATTGAAGACAGGTTCGTTCAAAAAGGGCAGGCTACGATCGGGAAAAACCTCGAACGCGCCGTTTCAAAGGGGAAAATGCAGGCCTCAGACGCTGAAGCAGTTATGGGACGCATCAAAGGAATGACCGATCTAAAAGATGCGGCATCCGGCGCTCAGATCGTCATAGAAGCCGTCGTCGAAGTAATGAGCCTTAAACGTGAAGTCTTCAAGGAACTTGATGCAATCTGCAAACCTGATGCAATCTTTTGCTCCAATACCTCAGGGCTTTCCATAACGGAGATGGCTTCCGTTACAAAGCACCCCGAAAAATTTATCGGCATGCACTTCTTCAACCCCGTTCCCGTCATGAAACTAGTCGAACTCACACGCGGCTTTCTCACTTCCGATGCTACCTTTGCGAGCGCAAAAAGCTTTGTCGAAACGACGGGGAAGACCCCTATCGAGGTCAGGGAAGCCCCGGGGTTTGCGGTTAACCGGATACTCTGCCCCATGCTCAATGAAGCGATTTTCGCGCTCGCGGAAGGAATCGCATCAGCCGAAGACATCGACCGTGGAATGGTCCTTGGCGCGAATCACCCCATCGGACCTTTGGCCCTGGCTGATATGGTCGGTCTCGACACGCTTCTGCACGTTATGGAAGGGCTCCATCAGGAACTGGGTGAAGACAAGTACCGGCCCGCGCCTCTGCTTCGCAAGATGGTCCGTGCGGGCTATCTCGGGCGCAAAACAGGCAAAGGGTTTTTTGATCATACAAAATAGACTCTGTGGGTTCGGTTCATTTCCATATCTAATATTAGATTGAATCCGATCAGGCATAAGAATGGGTGATCATGCCTGAACCCGGCCAAGAACGACCGTAATGGGCATTCCTCCATGCCGGATGTTCCACAAGCGCACCCGGCCCGTCCCCATTGCAGCGGCTTCAGGCCGGGACCCGGCCAACACTGCGTATTTCCAGCCTTTGAAATTAAGCTTCAGGTGGGCGCCGATTCGCTCGTAGAGGCCTGTTCCTCCAGCGCCAAGCCGTACTCCGTATGGCGGGTTCAACACCAGCAGACCTTTGTTCAGCCCTCGCTTCCGGGGATTGAATTCAAAAAAGTCCATCCGTTCCCAGTCAATGTCGCCGCCTACTCCGGCGCGATTTGCATTTTCAGCCGACACGCCGATAGCCTCCGGATCGATATCGATCCCGATGATCGTATCAGGCCTCTTGAGAAGCAATGCCTCGCTTGCCTTGCGCCGCAGACATTGCCAGGTCTCTTTCTGAAATGAAGGCCACCTCCGGAACAAAAAATCCCGGCCAAGCCCGGGAGCAATCCGCCGTGAAATCAAAGCCGCCTCTATCGGAAAAGTGCCGGAACCGCACATCCCGTCGATGAGCGGCTCATCGGATTTCCAATCCGATTTCAAAAGGATGGCTGCGGCAAGCGTCTCACGCAGGGGGGCGCCTGTGTGCCGAAGCCGATATCCCCTTTGGTGCAAATGGGCGCCCGACGTATCCAGGCTGATTTGGCAGTGATTCTCTACAAGACGAACGAGGATTCTCTGCTTCAGTCCGGCGTCATCAGCCTCCGGCTCGCTCCCGGCTTCGCCCGGCGCGCCGTGCGCCTTCCCCTCAGCCCGGGTATTTACGGGATGGGCGGGCCCATTTCTCCAGAGATTTTTTTCGATACTCTCGGAAACGATCTCTGCCACCCTGCCCTCATGGCTTATCCGTGAACGTTCCACGTGTGCCTCGATATCGAGCGGAACCTCGGGATTTAGCCAAAGCTCCCAGGGAATTCGCGAAGCTTTATAGAAAAGTTCTTCGGCAACGCCGGCCCGAAAAGGAACAAGCCTGCAAAGCACCCGGCTGGCAGTCCTGAGCCAGAGGTTGCAAGCGCAGGCATCCTTCAGCCTGCCGCTGAATTCCACCCCCGCTTCGCTCAGCGCCGGTTCCGCAATACCGAGCCAACGGGTCTCGTTCAGACATATCCGAGCAAGTTCAGGAGGGACTATAACCGCAAACCGATGCTGCGGCCCGACGATGTGGGTCTTGATTCGGCGGGAAAACCCCCCCGTATGAATCTGATTGGCGGTCACGCTTTAATTGTTACACAGCGGAGGGTGTGCCGCAAGTGTTCTGCCGCCCGGAAACTTTCCCATCGTCTTATACGGAAACCAGCTTGACTAGGTGCAGACCCTGCTGTAGACTGTATTCGGGCTGGCGATAAACCGGTCTCGAGTCCAACCTCCATATTCCCTGCGCACTTTTTAATACTAAATTAATGTTTTTGGTTTTTTCTGCAGAGGAGTGGTCCGATGCAAGGGGCATCCCAGCTCCGTGCCGAAGTCTTTGACCTTAATGCTCCCTATTTGCCCAGGCAATACTCGTCTGTATGGAAGGCGCCTTTGCCGGGCTGGAGGGAGATGCTAAACGAAGCATCGGCGAAAATGGCTTCGGCGGGCTTGCCCCCGATTTTCTTTCGTGCTGACGATATTGGGGCCTCCAGCAAGGCTTTTGACGCACTCTGCAGGCTGTTCCGATTCCACCAAGTCCCGCTTGCCCTGGCGGTCGTTCCCGCCTGGCTCAGCGAGGCCCGGCAGGAAAAACTTTTTCACGCAGCGCCCGTAAATGAGGAACTCTGGAATTGGCACCAGCATGGCTGGAGGCATATCAACTGGCAAAAAAGCGGCAGCAAATGTGAATTCGGATCGGACCGGGCCCCGGAGCGCCAACACGAGGACATTCTCAATGGCCGCATTAAAATGGAGCGCATTTTCGGCCCCAATTTTGTCGCGGCCTTTACTCCTCCATGGAACGGCTTCAGCACCGCAACTTTAAGGAGCCTGCACAACCTGAACTTCAAAGGCATTTCGGCGATGGACCCTTTCCCTCCCGGTATAAAGTCCCGTTACGGAATTCAACATCTGCCGGTCCGCCTTGACCTGCATACGCGGACGGCCAAAGACCCCGCCGGTGACTTTGCATTGTTGATGGATCAGTTTACAGGGATATCAAAAATGAAGGGGCTGACCGGAATAACGATCCATCACCAGCGGATGACCCCATTTGCTTTCGAATTCCTTGACCGGATGATTTATAATTTAAAATACGTGATCAAAGCTCGATTTTGCAGTTTTAAGGAGATGTTGAACAGCCCCAATGAAAAACAGGCCGTCGCTCGTTTACGCTGACGTCAACGGAAATATCTTCGACTGGCCCGCTCTGGAAATGGCTGGAGCCAGCGCAAACGAATGTCAAAGGCCTCAGCGGGCTGAACTGATTCCGCTCCCCGAAGGAAGCGAACTGTTCCTCCTCCCCGGGCGTCTGCCAGTTGGATTCAACCCCGCACGCGGCACTTTCGATCCCCTCTCAGCGGATCCTTTCGATCCGGCCAAACCAGTCCAGGCGGTAGCCGCATTCATTTCCCCAGCTTATACGCAACTCTACTCCACCGCTTACCGGGCCACTGCCGGCGCGCCTCTTCTGCCCCTTTTCGCCTATACGGCGGTGGGCTGGCTAAATGGAGGCTTTGTCGTCCCAGCGGTAAGGATCGACAGGGACCAGCGGCAGGATTTCCGCAATTTCGATCCGAAAGCAATCGAGCAAAACGCGGGCAGACGCATGAAAGCCGAGCGGCAAAACAGGCTCGTGCAGCACCTCGCAAGATGCGCTCTTACCTACGGCTGCCCGGCGGCAAGAAACCTGTTCATGAACCGCTGGGAGGCCCCGCTTCCGTCGTCCCCCGAGTGCAACGCCCGGTGTATCGGCTGCATCAGCCGCCAGGACGGGACCGGAATCTGCCCAACCCAGGACCGAATAGCCTTCGTGCCCACGCCCGATGAGATATGCGGCGTCGCAATCCCGCATCTGCAAAAGGCCCCTCGCGCAGTGGTGAGCTTCGGGCAGGGCTGCGAGGGAGAGCCGCTGCTGCAGGCTAAAACTCTTGAAGCCTCCATCTCCATGATCCGCAGGGCCACAGGCCGAGGCACGATAAATCTCAACACAAACGGAAGTCTTCCGAAAGATGTCGAAAAGCTCTGCCGCGCCGGTCTTCAGAGCATCCGCGTCAGCATGAACAGCGCACGGCCCGAGTATTATGAGAAATACTTCCGCCCCAGGGGTTACACCTTCGAGGACGCAAAGCGCTCCATCTCCGTTGTGAAAGCAAACGGCGGATTTGCGTCCATCAATTACTTCATTCTTCCGGGATTTACAGACCAGGAAAGCGAATGGAATGCCCTGCGAAAGCTCATATCCGAAACCCGCCTTGATTTGATTCAGATGCGAAACTTCAACATCGACCCCGGCTGGTACCTCGAAAAGATGAGTCCGAACCTTAGCGAAGCGAAGCTGGGAATCCGAAGGCTGATCTCGCAAATCCGCAATGAATTCCAGGATGTCAAGCTCGGCTATTTCAATCCTCCGTTGGACTGACGATAAGTCTGCACGCTCCGCGAGGCATTCTGTCCCAACTTTTATCCTTCCACACTTGAGCATAACCGAAGACGTGCTTAATTTGCCGATGATCCAGTTTTTAATGCAGTCAACCAGAGCAACTCAAAGGAGGAGAAGAAGTATGGCTCTCACATTACCCGACCTGCCGTATGCGAAAGACGCGCTCGAGCCCTTTCTTAGCGCAAGGACCCTGGAATTTCACCACGACAAGCACCACAAGGCATATGTCGATAATGGAAACAAGCTCCTGGCCGGGACCGATCTGGAAAAAGAGGACACAGAGGCCATAATCAAAAAAGTTGCCGGGGACGCTTCCAAAGCCGCAATTTTCAATAATGTGGCGCAAGCCTGGAACCATTCCTTTTTTTGGAATTGCCTGAAACCCAAAGGCGGGGGGCGCCCCACAGGCCAGATAGCGCAAAAGATCGACGCTGACCTGGGAAGTTACGAAAAATTTGCGGAAGAATTGAAAAACGCCGGAGTCACGCAGTTCGGAAGCGGATGGGCATGGCTTGTGCTCAAAAACGGCAAGCTAGAGGTGATGAAAACCGGAAACGCCGATACCCCGGTCGCCCACTCAATCCATCCGCTGCTGACCGTGGATGTCTGGGAGCACGCTTACTACCTCGACTACCAGAACAGGAGGCCCGATTTCATCCAGGCCGTTATCGACAATCTGATCAACTGGGATTTTGTAAACGCGCGCCTGAAATAATGGCGAGGCACCGCCACACAATTGCTGAAAAATTCCTGAGAAACCTATGTGGCGCCTTCGAACGGCGAACGGCGGGCAAACAGCCCGCCGTTCAAATGTTTGATAACTCCAAGGAAAAACTCCACGCCCCGCGAGGTGTCTCACACGGAGTTCCCGGATGAACACTAATTGGTTTCCATCCGGAAAGGGTCCTTTTCCGCCCTGGCGTCAATCTTCGGGCTTCCTTGTGCGGCGTACCCAAGTACGCCTCCGCGCAAGCCCTCGATTTCCTAGCCAGAACGAAAAATCCCTCCTTTCCGAACAGAAACCTCGCGGGGCGTGGAGTTCTTATCCGGAGTTCCCGGATGAACACTGCTAATTGGGGTAAACGTTTCCCGTTTCCAGGATGCACCACCCGTTTCGGGTCTTTCCCAGGAGCAGGTTGACCTGCCATCCTTTTCGGCAGTGGTCGGTTATCTCTTTCGGGACACGTACTTCGACGATCCCCGAGGTCGCTATCCCGGACAGGATCAAGATGCCGGGATGGACCTGATCGACGACAAAGTAGTCGTCCAGCTCAGCGGTCCAGTATCTTGGAGCATGGCTCTGAGCGTATTCATATATCAATCTTGCAAGCCGTTCGGCCGCGGGCAACTCTCTTGCCGCCTCGGCGGCCAGCCTGACGCCCTTGTCGGCCATTTCCTTTTCGATGTAGCCGTGTTCCTCGAGCCACTTCACCAGTTTTTTCGAAACTATACCCGCCGCCTGAAGCAGGGCCTCGGAAGCCATCACCTTGCGTATCATGAAATAGTTCAAAAAGTTGCCCAGGGAGGACACAATCTTTTCCGGACCGAAGATAAAACAGAATTCAAGGTTTTTCTGAAAGTAAAGCTTCTCGTAGAGCGCCACCTCGGACGAATTATCAAGATCATGATACCCATGTCCGTTCAGACAATGGCGCAATAGATCTATGACCTCCTCATACCTGTTGAAAGTCCGGGACTTCAGCCGCTTCTGCTGATCCTTGAGGAAAAGGGTCAGCACCTCCTCGATGCTGGGCCGGGAAACGGTCGGGAAATACAAAACTTTTCTGCTCTCGCTCATCTTTGTCACCATATACGCTCGATCCCTTTATATTCGCGTTCCGCACGCAGGGCAATAGCGAAAATCGCGAGCTACGGGATAGCCGCACTGGGGACACACGTCCCTGCGAGCTTCCTGCACGGACCTCCGGGAATCTCCTTCCGGAGAGGAAATCGCCCCGCAGCGATCACAGATCACAACGGGGCCGCCTTTTTTAACAGGAAAAAGAGGTATGAAAAACAGGCTCAGGTAATGGTCAACCCGCTTCAGCCTGGCTTGAGCAAGTCCGCAGACGGGGCAAATTCTTGGAGTCTCATCCACGGTAACAGTCTTGGGCTGAACTCCACCAATAAGGAAGAACATTGCTCCCCCGCGCCTCAAAAATTTTCACCGATATATAGCACATTTTTAAGGTTAAAGGAACGATCCTCATGAATTGACCCGGTTGCAATAATCCGAATGTGATTGACACGGCCCCTGCATTTGTCTATTCGATATCTAAAACAGACTCATCAGAACGGCGACAAGCATCTCTCCATTATAACTTCTTTCATACAGGATGGGCACTCATGGGCGCTGTGTTCTCCTCCATTGTCTTTTCCGCATGCATCCTCGGGTTTTTCGTTCCATTTGCCGGTGCAACCTTGTCAGAAAATCCCGAGGTCCTTTCGAGGCGCGGCGGGCAGATCGGCGGCCAGGGCACCGAAATGCCCGCAGTCACTCTGAACACGCCTGCAGGGGGATGGACGACCAGCATGCAGCTCGAAGTAAGCGGCACATGCTCCGACCAGACGGCTGACCCGGTTGTCGTCAACATCAATGGCGTTCGCTATTACGCGCGTTCCAAAGGGGGGGCGTTTTCGAGAAAATTCCCGGCTGCAAAGGGAATGAACAATATCGTTGTCGAATGTGCAAACCAGGCAGGCACAGCACGCGCCACATCTTCCGTGGAAGCCCTCATCAATCCAATCCCGCTCAAAGTCGTTCTTACGTGCGACACCGACGATGTTTATACCGACCTCCACATGTATGAACCTGACAAGACACACGTATATTGGGCCAAAACGGAATCGCCCTCCGGCGGACTCTTTTTCCTCAATAAGCAAGGGGATTCCTTCGACCTGGCCGGATACGGACCTTACCTCTACATCCATCCCGCGCCCCCGGCGGGTGTTTTTAGAGTGGACGTGAATTACTGGCCGGGTGGCGCCATACGGCACACGCTTGCAAACCTGGATATTCTGACCGACGAAGGACTGCCAACGGAGAGCAGAAGGCACGTCCAAAGCCCTTTGGCGCGTCCCGGCGAGACACAGACACTCGCCTACATCGTGATCCAGGGCAACAATCAGCCACCGAAAATATTCGTGCCGGGGCAGGACGCCGAAGCGCAAATGCCCCCCGAAGTGAAGGAATACAAGCAGAAGGGAGAGCCCAAGCCCGATAACGAATATGACGAATACGGCTATTTGAAACCGCCGGACGAAAAAGCTCTTAGAGAGTCGGTGACGCGCCTGGCTCTCCAGCAGGCCAAAAAGATCAGTCCGGTGTGGATCAGGGAACAGAGGGACTGCGCCGGGCTTATCCGTTTCACCTACCGTGAGGCCATTGCGGCTCGAACGCCGGGACAAATTGAAAAGCTCGGCATTCCGGCCTCACTCCACCTGCCGCCCCTCTCCGATCTGTCAAGGAGGATCTTTGTGAGCTACCCGCTGATCTGGCAAACAGGGGTAGCAAAGGAGGCGGCGCCCCGCTTTGGAGCTTTTGCGGATGCTGAAATGCTCATCGGGTATAACTTCAGGAACAAGGGAACGAGCCTTGAGCAGGCCAAGAACGGCGATTTGCTCGTTTTCCGGAAGGGTCTCGAACTCGAGGAACCTTATCACCTGATGATATTTGTTGAGGACCGCTCACAGAACCTTGCAGTCTATCACAATGGCACTGCCGGAGATAAAGGGGAGGTGCGTGTTGTAAGGGTAAACGACCTGATGGAATCCCCCGATCCGGTCTGGATACCGGACAGCAGAAACCCTCACTTTTTGGGAGTCTTCGAGTGGAAACACATAAGACCAAGCTTTCGAGGAGCACTCTGATAGCCATTTGCGCGGGGGGCGCCATCGTCCTTGCGGTGGTTTTGTGGATTGCCTCATACCTGCATTCGGTCCCCTTGAGTTCGTACCTGCGCAAGGACATGCCCACCCTGGCACTCGATCTGTCGTTCAAAGACGTAAAGGGAAAGCCCGTGCCCGCTGAAAACACCAGGCTTGCCGGTGGGACCGTCAAGGAAGAAAAGACAGGCGCGCAACCCGAGGCCGAAAAATGTCCGGAGTTGATCGGAGGCGATACGTCGCAGCGTTCCACCCCTTCCGATTTCAAGAAGGTGCCTAAAGAATGCACCAGAAGCGCAAAATGGGTGGTCAAGCGCCACCCCATAGCCTTCTCGCTATATATTCGGGACGGAGATAAGGTCGCGGCATGGCTGGAAAAGGAGGGCGGCGAAGGCGGGATTCTCAGGACGAAGTTCTTCGGCGGGCTTTTTCATGACTTGCAGCACACGGCCTCGATTCGGGCCGAAGACCTCCAGATTGAGGGCGTTCAAGGCGCATTTCTTAGAAGGCTGGTCCTCGAGTCCCTCAGGGCCGACGCAGTGCTGCACTATGACATATCCCACGGCGAGAAGGGTTTCGTTTTCTCGTTTGTGCGCGGCAAATGCCCGTTTTCAGCCAAGGTGCTGCCCGTAATCTGCGGTGTTCTCGCCCGGAGCGCCTACACGGTCCCCAAGCTCAAAGAGCCTGTCCTGGAGATGAGGATCGGGTTGCAGCGCTTCTTTGTCACACAATCAAACGAGCGGGTTTACTTTTCCAACGGTCTGGAGGCCCTCTTAAACGTTCTCGAAAACGCGAGCCCGCCGCCGAGCAATCAGCCCCAGACCCCGCTTGTTCTGACACTCCGGGCCGAGGCTTTTCTGGACAGGTTCCTGCCGGTGTTGACGTCTGCGCCATCCTTCGAAGTGACCGCCGGTTTCAGGCTGTCGGAAGACAACGATCCCGGACTCATCGGTTTCAAGGGTGGAAAGTTTGCGCGGCACCTTCGGCCCAAGGTCTTTCCAGGGGTGTTTGCAGGCATCCCGCATGACGCGTTTGCCGCCCTGGTGACGAGTTTTCATCTGCCACCCAAGATGGATGAGGACTCGTGGGTCCGGCTGGCCTCGACCGGGCCGGAGGAGGAAATATCGCCCAGTCCCGAGGAGGGGGGAGTTGCGCTGATCTGGGACCTCGAACACCTCCAGGAGGGAATTTCGAGCATGGGTGTGGTTATTGCCAACCAGACCTCTGCAGATGAGGTTGAATCCTTCGCCAAATATTTCTCGGACCAGGACCTTACCTCGGAGTGCGGGGGCGGCACAGTTTTTCTGGCCGCGACTTCGCAGGCCCTTCTTACCCGAATGAGGGAAGGGTGCACCAGGCAGTCGCTAAATGTCCTTGACTGGGAGCACGGCGCCAGGCGCGGCGAGTATGAAAACGCCCAGCTTATGACGTTCATCAACCCCGGAGTGGCAATGCGCGAACTCTCGCTGGCGGGGGTAGGCGAGAACCAGAAGCAGGAATACGAGGAGGCCAGGGAGGCCATGCAGAAGGAGGCCGAGAAAGGTTTTCGCAGTCTCCCGATTTTCGCTTATGCCGGGAGTGCCGGACAGGCCGGCGTTGTCCAGTTGAAAGGGTTTACCGTAAATCAAGGGGCCGCGCAATGAAACCAATCCGCCTGTTGCCTGTTGTATGCCTGATAGCTCTTTGTCTGCTTGCTTTGGCAACTCCGGTCCCGGCCGGGAGCCCATTTTACCTGACGGCCGAGAGGAGCTTTTCGAGCAGCGAAGCCCCAAGTATAAGGCTCGATTACACCGAGACCATCAAGCCGATGGTTATCCGCGTGCTGCGCCCAAATAACCTGGAACAGTTTCTTGAAGGACAGTTCCGGATCAGCCGCAGCTACGAGGAGCCTGTTTCCGAGCTCAATCCGGGACATTACTTCATAAAGGGGCTTAACAAGGTCGAATCTCCGCTCATGGCCTTTCGCCATATGCTCAATCCCGGCTTCAGGAAATCTTTCAACGAGACCCCTCTTCACGACTCGATAGTGGAAACCCACCAGGGAGCGACCATCTCGCCACCTGAGCAGGTAATACACGGGCCTCCGGCTGGATTTCAAACGGTACGCGAATATTACCTGGAACTCCAGTTCGGCGGCCAAAGCGTCAGCGATCCCGGATGGTGGTTCAGCGACGCCTATTGGCGGGAGCAGTCTTACAAGATCAGGCGCATTACCCTGGACCCGCTCCCCGACGGGATCTACCTGCTCCAGGCCGTGCAGGGCATTACCGAGGCGCAGTGCCTGATACAGGTGAGCAGCCTCTCAGTTCAGGTGAAACAATCGTCCGAGCAGTTTGTCGTCAGAGTGATCGACCGCGATTCGAATCCGGTCGGCCAGGCGGCCATTAGTTACCGCGATTCCAAAGGAAAATGGGTAAAGTCCGACATGGTGACGGACAAGTTCGGTCAGGCCGTTCTTAACAGTTCCAACGGCATGTTCGACGGCAAGCTCCTCATAAGGGTCGAAACCCCGGAGGGCCAAAAAGCCCTGGTCGATACGGATTTTCTCCCGGTAACCTCAACGGGCGATTCCGTGTTTATTGTCACCGACCGACCCATTTTCAAGCCTGGAGAGACCTTTTCTTTCAAGGGCATCGTCCGCTCGCATGAGAAGGGACAGCTCAAAGTACCCGACCCATCCGAAAAAGAAGCCCGCATAAGCCTGGTTCGCTCCGACGGCGCCCCGACCGATCTCCATGCAAACGTACCCATGAGCGAATTCGGCTCTTTCAGCGGGACCCTGGGCCTGGACGACTCTCAGTCCCCCGGTCTCTATCGGCTAATTGCCCGGGTCGGCGCAAAGCCTTACGGCGGTGAATTTCGAGTCCGCGACTACATCAAGCCCGTATTCTATTTTGAACTGATAGACCGCAGCCCTACCGTGACGCAGGGCGAGACGTTCTTTATTAAATTCCGGGCCAGGCGATACAGCGGCGGGGTGCCAAGGGATTTGAAATATGAAGTGTTTCTCTACCGGAAGAAGTTCGACGTACCGCAATTTGTGACGGAGGCCGGTGGCGGTTTGGGAACGGACGGAGACTACTTCGGCAAGGTCCGGTCCGCCTCGTCGCTGGCCGAGCCCATGCGAGTCTTCAGCTCCGTGGAAGCCAGGCTTTCGGATAACGCCGACTATGGACTTATGAACACATGGGATTCTGCTCCCGTTGTCGGGGAAACCGGAGAGGCGTCATTTGAATTCGAAGTGCCTAAGATGGAGAGCACCGCAAGGACCGGGAAAAAAGCGGCAGCATCCGGATCGGCTACACAGGACGATGGCGAATGGATATACACATTTGTGGTGCGCGGGATCGACCGGGCCGGATCACAGGCCGTGCTGACCGGCAATGTCTACGTGACGCTGTCCGAGGCTCAACCTGCGATCCGATTTTCCGAACAGACGGCCCAAGCAGGCGAGAAGGGGCAGTGGGTTTTAGTGCGCTCGATCTACTCCGACGGAAAGCCCGCCCCGAGGGCCGGCGGCATAGTCAACTTAACGATTAAACAGGACAAGGGAGATGCCAAAGATTTTGCGGCGCTGGCTTTCACGACCGATGACCAGGGCGTGAGCAAAATTCCTCTTCCCGAACTCGACAAGAAGGGGAGGCTTTCCGCTGTCGCCCTGCTCGATACGCTTGACGGAAAACCCATGAGGCATCCCGCCAGGTCGGAACCCGCCGCTATGATAGTGGGAGGCGCCGGGGGTGAAGCTATTATAGACAACGAAGAACTCGAACTCCACACGGCGACGGGCATCCTGAGTCCGGGCGAAAAGGCCAAAGTCCTCGCCCTTCTGCCCGCCGGTTGGGGAAAGTCCGAGAGCGGGACCGTCTGGGAAACCATTTCAGGCGGGCGGATTTACGAGACAAGGCCTCTGCCTTTCCAGGGCAGAAGCTGCTGGTTCGAAGTGGAGGCACGGCCCGAATACGGAACAGGCTTCTACCAGACGATCACCGTGCCTGCCGGCGGAGGCAAATACCGCGAACAGACGTTGGGATTCAGGATCGTTCCACGGGACAAGGTGCTGAGCGTGGCCGCTTTCCCCGAGCGGGATGAGACCGAGGCCCTCAAACCCTTCAAGATCGATTTTGAGGTCAAAGACTCTCAGGGCCGCCCGGCTGCTCAAACCGAGCTTGCCGTAACAATCGTCGATCTTGCGGTTTACGCTGTCCAGACGGAGATTCGGCCGCCGATATTAGACTTTTTCTACCCGCTGCCCAAGCAGAACCTTGCCACGTTCTACTCCGATGAACTCCAGGGTTATGGCTACGCTGCCATTCTCAAGAAGCCGAACTTCAAGCTGGGCGCCCTGAAGAGCCAGAGCAAGCCGACCAAGAAAGCTCTGAGGGACACCGCCGGATGGTTTCCGCACGTGGTCACCGATGCCGATGGCCGTGCTTCAGTCACGGTGGATATGCCGGCAAACATTACCGAGTGGCTGATAACGGCAATTGCGGCCGACAAGCAGGGGCGCGTCGGAGAGTCCGCGAAGAAATTCCGCACTGTTTCCGATGCTTCTATCGAAGTCTTTTCTCCCCAGTTCATGCGTGCAGGCGAAAAGGCCTCCATTATGGTCAAGACGATCAACTACCTGCCGCAAACTCTTGAGGTCAAGTCGCAAATTGAAGTCTCCGGCCAGACCTCGACCTCGGAAAAACAACTCGAACGGCAGTTTGCTGTCGAAGCAAAGAACGAAGGACTCCAGCCGCTCCTGATCGAAGCAGCAAAAGGCGAGGGGATGGGCGTAGTCAAAGTTGTGCTCGATGCCGCCGGAAAAGCTCGAGTTGGCGGGGCCGAGGAGTTCGAAATCCCTGTGAAGCCCGCTGCCATGAGGCAGACCTTTGCCGCTGTCCGCGAAGACGACCGGCTGAATACCGATTTGCCCGGGGCCGCCGGCATCCGGGAGCTGAAAGTGCAGGTGAGTCCGGGTCTGCTGGGGGCTGCGCTGAACGCCTCGGCGGCCCTGGTCTCCTACCCTTACGGCTGTACCGAACAACTTGTGCATAGTACGGTGCCCAACCTGGTTCTGATGGATTTGATCGAGAAAGCGGGAATCACTCATGAGCAACTGGGGCCCCTTGCCCAGAGCCTGGTAAGAGCAGAAAGCAACGCCGCGCTCGGCATCAAGAAAATCAGGCGGAACCAGAAATCAGACGGCGGATTCGGGTTGTGGCCCGGGGATTCCGAGTCTTCAATTCCGGTGACCCTTACCGCACTCTATGCTCTTAAGTTTGCGGAGAATTTGAAGGTGGAAGGGGCGGCTCAGGCTTATTCCCAGGGGATGTCCTGGTTGTCGAGGCAGTCAAAGGAAGAAGAGGCTTACAGCACGCTCCGGGGCTACAGGCTTTCGAGGTTCGCCGAACTCGGCTCTTACCACCAGCCTCTGGAAGAGCAGATCGAATTCGTGGAAAGTGTCCTGGCTAAGGAAAATCCCCCCGTAGATGAGCTCGTTTATGCGCTCAGGATTTTTGCCGGCTACAAGGAGAACACGTGGAACCGGTTCGTTGTCAGGTTCAAAGACGGCACGGCCAAAGAGCAGCTTATCGACAAACTCAAAAAGACCCTTGAGGGGCTGTCTGCTCAAGACTTCGCACAAACGGCGAGGCAAAACCTCGGGGCCACCGATGCCCTTGGTTTTGGGTTCGGTGCGCCGTACCTCATTTCAGCAGCTATGGGCTGCCTGGATGAACTCGGTTCTCTGCCCGTTGATCTTGAGGTCAAGCTCGAGGGCATGCTCCTTTCGCTTCTCAGGAACGGACGATGGGGATCGACTTTCGACACGGCGCAGGTCATTCTCAACAGCACGGGAGTCCTGAGCAGGGAGGCGGCCGATTTTGCAAAGGAGCGCGAGGCCAAAAGCAGGTCCATTCTTGTGCGGGGAAAGGATGGGGCGGCCATCGGCGAACTCACGCCGATTCCTTTCGGTTATGTTGGCTCATTTATGCAACCGGGTACGGTCGAAAATGTTTCCAGTATCTCCCTCGATGGTCTGAAAAGCGGTGATACGGCGGGCGCCACAGTCGCGGCGGATGTCCCCTTCGGCTCTGTGAAGCCCTTATCGCGCGGGCTGATCGTCGAGCGAACCCTTTTGCGGATTGTGCCTCAGGGCAGTGAAATTCTCAATCTATCCAAAACCCTGCGCAAGGGGGACCTTATTGTAAGTGAGGTGCGCGTGCGGCGCGCGCGGGAGAGCGATGCCGGAGTGACACCGAGCCATTTCATCGTGGTCGAGGACGGAATTCCTTCTCTTGCGCTCTCGGTCGAGGAAGACAGGACCTACCTTGCAGACGCGAAAATTCAGCCGAAGGACGATGATTATTGGGGGTCGATAAAAGAAACCCAGCGCCATCCCGACAGGACTGTGCGCATCGCCAAAGTGCTTCCGGGCGGAGAGGTGAAAGTGTACCAGGTATGGCAGGTTGGTTTTTCCGGACAGGCGGTTATACCTCCCGCGCGTGCCTCGGATATGTACGATGAGGACCTCTGGGGAAATACCGGGGCGCTTGCGATTGACTCGGAGTAACAGGCGGGGTGGGTGAAAAACGGAGCAACAGATTTGGTGGCGTGAGACGGTTATACAAAAGCTTTGTGCTGCTGGAAGCCGGAGCTTCCATTATCTTCTTTGGTTCTTTGATTCACAATGCGCAGTTGGAGCGGTGCGCAACGAATGCGCTCCAAGAACTCCAGGACCGCCGGTACAAGACGCCTTCGGGATCGGATCCGGTGAGAGTCTATCCCGGTGGCGCCCCGGATGAGCTGAGCGCCTTTCAGGCCGGCGGCTGGCGGCCAGGCACGATCTCCCTCAGGCAGGACCCGCATGGGAGTGCCGGTCCGGAGGTCTATCTGAGGCATGAATTGATGCACGAAGCAAGCTTTCGCACCTGCGAAGGCAAGCTGCCGCTGTGGGCCGAAGAAGCCGCTGCAATTGATTTCAGCGGGGAGCTTT
>JBEKXG010000110.1:8139-18267 GCA_049512295.1 Syntrophobacteraceae bacterium | reverse complement strand
GATGTGCTCGATCAGGCCCCAGAACTGAGTGCGGGCCAAGGGATCGACGCCGGTGGTCGGCTCATCAAGGATCAGCAGATCCGGGTCGTGGATCAGCGCACAGCACAGGCCCAGCTTCTGCTTCATGCCGCCGGACAGCTTGCCGGCCGGGCGCGGCAGGAACGGGAGCAGGCCGGTGCTGCGGGTCAGCTCGTCGATGCGCCGGCGGCGCTCGGCGGCGTTGTGGCCGAACAGGCGGCCGAAGAACTGCAGGTTCTCCTCCACCGACAAAGTCGGATAGAGGTTCTTGCCCAGGCCCTGCGGCATGTAGGCGACATGGGGACGGACGCTCGCGCGATGGCGTGCGCCAGCCATGTCGCCGTCCAGTGCATACACGCTGCCCTGTTGCACCGCACGGGCGCCGGCCAGCAGCGACAGCAGGCTGGACTTGCCCGCGCCGTCCGGGCCGATGAAGCCGACCATGCGCCCTGCCGGGATATCGAGACTCACGGCGTCAAGCGCCAGGGTCTTGCCATAGCGCAGCCCGACTTCGCGCAGCCGGGCCACAGCCGGCGGCGCAGATGGTGCAGGGTCGCCTGCGGGGTTGAGTTCACTCATCATTCCGGTTTCACCTGCAGGTGGGCCGGCCACTGCGCAGTGGGATCCAGCCGAATGTAGGCCATGCCCGGCAGGCCGGTCTTGACCTGGGTGATATGCTTTCTGAGCAGATCCGGGGAGATCTGAGCCCGAACGCGGAACATCAACTGCTGTCGTTCACTGGCCGTCTCCACGGCTTTTGGGGTAAACTGAGCCACATCGGCAACAAAGGACACCTGCGCCGGAATTACATACTGGGGAGCGGCGTCGAGGAGCAGCCGCACCTCAGTGCCGAGTGCGACCCGCCCCACCACATCCGTAGGCAGGAAGAAGGTCATATAGACATCGCCCAGGTCAACCAGATTCAACACCCGGCCGCCGGCGCCGACCACTTCGCCGGGCTGAGCTATGCGGTACTGTACCCGCCCTTCACGGGGGGACTTGAGGGCACTATCTCTTATATCGGCCTGGATGCGTTCGACCGTTGCCTGTGCGGCTTCGACACCTGACTGCGCGCCGGCAATCTGGACGTGCGCCGTCACGATGGCCGCAGCGGCGGCGGCGAGCTGGGCACGGGCCGCGCTGACGCCAGCAACGGCACTCGTTACCTTCGCACTGTCGTCATCAGCCTCCTGTTGCGAAGTCGCAGCTTCGGCAGCGAGGGTTGATGAGCGAATCGAGCGCTTCCGGACAACACCCAGTTCGGCCTCGCGCTGCACGACCAGCGCCTGTACTGCCGCTTTTTCGCTTTCGCGCTGGACCAATTGGCTTCGCGCCGTCTCAACCGCGCTCTGCGCCTGTTTCAGTTGCGCTTCGGCTTCCCTGCGCTGGGCCTCAAGGACTTCGGTATCCATCAACGCTACGACCTGTCCGGCGGTGACAAAATCTCCTTCACGTACAAGGATGTCCTTCACTCGACCAGGTGTTTTGGCGGCAACGTCAATATCGACTGCCTCAATGCGGCCATTGCCGCTTGCAAGGCCCTTGTTTTTGTCTTCCTTGAAGAATATTTGCCAGGCGGCTACACCCAGACCGCCAATAATCAGCACCACTACGACCGCGATCAACCATTTCTTCCGTTGTTTGGGCATGGTCTTCTCAGGCTCGACCGCTGCTTCAGGCTTGGGCTCAGCTTTGGCTTCCGATTTAGACTTGGCTGCCTTGGCTTGAGGTTCAGGCTCGTTGGTCATGGTCTTCTTCGACTTGGCTGTGGCTTCAGGCTTGGTCTCAGTTTTGGCTTCCGAGTCAGGCTCGGCTGCCTTGGCTTGAGGTTTAGGCTCTTTGGGCATGGTCCTCTCTCCATAGCTTCATGGCGCACAAAGCGCCCTTTGAGTTATTGCGCCTTATGCGGATATCCACCGCCCAGTGCCGCATAGAGGTTAACACTACTGGAGAGCAGGGCCCGTCGTACCTGCACCAGTGCCTGTTCGGCCGAGAACCGATCACGTTCGGCATCGAGTACCTCAAGGTACGGCGCAGCACCGTTCTGATAACGCAACACGGCCAGACGTGTACGTTCTGTTTGGGCCGCCAGCGTCGCCCGCTGAGCGGTAACCTGTTCCGTGAGCCAGCGACGCTCAGCCAGCGCGTCGGCAACCTCGCGGAAGGCCCCCTGAATCGTTCGCTCGTAGTCGGCTACGGCCAGATTGCGACGAGTTTTCGACACGTCGAGATTGGCCCGATTGCGGCCGCCATCGAAAATCGGCAGCGTCACCCTCGGTGAAAAACCCCCGACACCGCTGCCCGGGGCAAACAGATCACTCAGTTCCGCGCTGGCAGTGCCTGCACTGCCGGTCAACTCGATGCGTGGGAAAAAGGCTGCACGGGCGGCGCCAATGTTGGCATTGGCCGCCTTCAACCGATGCTCGGCAGCGAGTACATCCGGACGGTTAATCAGCAAGTCGGAAGGCAGTCCTACAGAAATTTCCCGCACAAACCCCGCTTCGATCAGGGACAGCGGCCTGGTATCAAAATCGGTGAGGGGGACGCCGACCAGAAGCGTCAACGCATTGGGGTTTTCATCCCGCTGGCGCATTAATGCCGCCAGGTCGGCACGTGCCTGATTTAAGAGCGATTCAGCCTGGGCTGCATCCAGCTTAGATGCGTATCCCACCTCATATCGCCGCCTCGCGATGCGATAGGACTCCTCCCGGCTGGCAAGGGTCTTTTGTGCAATAGCTATTCGCTCGTCCAGTTCACATTCAAGGAGATATGTATTGGCAATCTGTGCTACCAGGCCGATCGCGACAGCCCGGTGAGCTTCTTCAGTTGCAAGGTAGGATTCCAGCGCTGCCGCAGTGAGGCTGCGCACCCGACCCCAGAAATCCAGTTCCCAGGAGCTGAGATCCATGGTTGCCGCGGTTGCTTTAAAAGTCGTGGCGCTCCCGGTTGGCGACAAATCGCTCGGTATCCGCAACCGGAGGGCCATGGCGCCGGCGCTGATACTTGGCAACTGGTCGGCTCGCTGGATGCCGTAGAGGCCACGGGCCTCTTCGACCCTCTGCATCGCGATTCGCAGGTCGCGGTTGTTCTCAAGCGCTTGGGCGATCAGTTCCTGGAGTGCGGCGTCTGTGAAGAATTCGCGCCAGCCAAGCTCCTCGATACCCAGAATGGCCTGCGTTGATGAACCATTCTCTCCCGGATAAGCCACCGCTGTGGGTAGCGCAGGCCTCTCATAGGAAGGGACCAGAGAACACCCGGCCAGGAAGGTAATAAGAACTCCAAAGAATATGTTTCGCGGGTTCATTCCGTACATCCCAAATACCTTGTCATCGCGCACATTTCTTTTGCAATTACACGGCAATCGTCCACAATCCTCCTGTCCGATTGCTCATTACCCATTGCAGGCTATGTCATCACCATTTTCGATCATAAGCCAACAGGTGTGATCTACCAGGCCGAAACGCTTCAGCGCGTCGGCCAGACTTACTCCCGCATCGGTTTTCTGTGTTTTGCCTCGTTCCGTATGCGATGAGATGACGATCGCGAGGTCGCCGGGAACAAAGGCACTGGCGTAAAAGTTGGCCTCCAACATGGTTGTTTTTTTAAGGCTCAGGCAAAATGACCTCAGATACTCACGGGCCTGCTGCTCCAAATAGCCCGAAGTCCGCAAAGAAATGACCTCAAGACGGTTCATATTATTCCACCTCGCTCTCTTCCATGGAGCATTTCATAAGCCTAAACCGTGCCATACAAATAATTGTGAAAATACAATGGGTTGAACGTAAACTTCAGATATAAGTGTTATATACAACACAAAATTATGTTTCATTACGTACTTAGTGCGTTAAAGTGCGAAATAAGATCATTAATGACGGTTAAAAAGAGGATGGCAAAATGGTCGATGAAAAAGATTTTTTTCGGGAAGTGACGCTGCGGATTTGCGGCAGCCTGGAGATCGAAAAGGCATTGTGGGACTGCTTTGTGTATATCCGGGACTTTATCCCGGCGGATATCATGCTCATATGTGCTTACGATCCGGGTGCGGGGGTTGTGGAAATCATCGCCAAAGCGGATGTTGACGGTGAAGAGTTGACGTCCCTTAAAACAACCGTCCCGGCTGACACCCGCCGGCAGATCGAGGAACTTATCAAAAATCCTGTTCGGTCATCAAAAACATTAACGGCGGATCGGGTCGGCGATCATCCGATCATGGGTCCTCTCTGCGCAATCATTGGTCACCCTGATGCGGCATTTATGGGTTTCGGACCGAAGCCGGAATGGAATTTGTTTGCCGGTGTTCTTATCGGCAATTACGCGGGTGAAAAGTATTCCGAGGAGCACGTGCGGCTTTTTGCGCTGTTCAAAGAACCCTTTGCCATTGCCGTCAGCAACTACATGCGTTATCGGGAGGTCTTGCGTCTGCAGGATGTCCTTGCGGACGATAACCGGTATTTACAGGATGAACTTCGACAGCAGGCCGGGGATGAAATCGTCGGCGCCAACTTCGGCCTGAAACAGGTCATGGAGATGGTTAGTCAGGTGGCGTCCTTGACCAGTCCTGTCCTGTTGCTGGGGGAAACGGGCGCTGGAAAAGAGGTCATAGCCACGGCCATTCATAATTTATCGCCGCGCAGAAACAATCCTTTTATCAAGGTCAATTGTGGGGCCATCCCCGAGTCGCTTATGGACAGTGAACTCTTCGGACATGAGAAAGGGGCGTTTACAGGAGCCCTTTTCCAGAAACGGGGCCGCATCGAGCGAGCCCAAGGTGGTACGATTTTTCTCGACGAAATCGGCGAGTTGACGCCGGGGGCGCAGATCAGGCTCCTGCGGGTGATCCAGGAAAAGGAGATTGAACGGATAGGTGGGACGGAGACCCTCCATGTGGACATTCGTGTCATCGCCGCTACGCACCGCAATCTCGAGGCCATGCTGACAGAGGGCAAGTTCCGCGAGGACCTGTATTTCCGTCTCCGCGTCTTTCCCATTGTGATTCCGCCCCTGCGGGACCGACTCGCCGATATTCCCGCTCTTGTCCAACATTTCATGATGAAGAAGGCCCGCGAGATGGGCTTGGTGAAAGTGCCCACCACGGCACCAGGGGCAATTGCTCAATTGATGCATTATCACTGGCCGGGCAATGTCCGGGAACTACAGAACGCTATCGAACGAGCTCTCATCCTCAGTAGGGAAAGACCGTTGGCCTTCGATGATCTTGGGGAAACGGCCAGAAGTGCGGCACCGGCCATGCTTTCCAGAGACGGCAGAGACGTCTATGGCCTGGAGCAGGCCATATCGCGGCACATCATGCATGCGCTCGAAGCGACAGGAGGCCGGGTAGGGGGCGAAAAAGGGGCGGCAAAACTATTGAACATCAACCCCTCCACACTCAGGACAAAAATGAGAAAGCTGGGCATTCCATTTGGCAGGAAAGGGGCTGCGTGAAAAGTCCAAGGTCGAATGGATTCGTCGGCGAGTTGACCTGATACGGTTTTTTGATAAGAACTTGCTTTCCGGGGAGTATTGAAAACAGGGACAGGCTCTCGAGTCGTAAAAGATTGGGAGCTTCGTTTCCAGCCGTGGAAAGGAGAGTCTTTCTGGACATCTGTCTGGAGCAATTTGTTCCGACCCTCCAGCGGGCAATTGAGGAAACCAGAAGTATCTACATGGGTTTGCGGCCCTCGATGCTGGACAGTGTAGGGCTTTTGTCCACACTTGAGTGGCGGCGCCGGGAATGCATGAAACTCTATCCAGATCGCCACGTTGAGCTTGAAACCGGAATTGCGGAAGATGATCGGCACGCCAACAACTGCGGAGTGGTGTGTCCTGAAACTGTCAAAAGCGGCCTCATTGGCGTACTACTTGCGCATTTGGGAGGGATTTGGGATAATTGAATTGGCCTTCTGCGTGTTCCAAGAGGTCTTTCGGGTGAAATCTGGATGCAAAATGCGCTCCAGCATCTGTTGGTGATTAACTTGACGCATTTTGGAGGATAATAATCAATGACAACAACTCAACTTTTCGTTGAACTCCTGATAATTGGGATAGGCGCGGGGATATGGTTTGCTTTATTGCTGGCGGCGATCTTCGGGTATCGCTTCGACATTGGGATTCCAAAGATAGACACGTCACTTCTCGTTGTGCTTGGGAGTATGGCATACGTGCTGGGAATAGCCATTGACAGACTGGCCCGTATGCTCTTTAGGTTTGCTGAAAAGGTTCTAGCTAAAGATAGACTCCCTAATCCGGAGGAGATCGAAAGGCACATTTTCGTTTCTTCCGAGGCACTTACAAGGCAGATCCAATACAATCGAAGCAGGTTACGCATTTGCAGGGCGTGGGCGTTTAACCTACTTCTGGCATTACCGGTTTTGGTAGTCTGGAACCTTCGGGTAGGGGGCATGTGCTTGTTCCCTTGTTTGGTCGTCGTGGGAATCGGATTTCTGATCTGAGCCCTTGTGACAGGTACGGCTTGGGTTCTTTCGGCAGACCACGATAAGAACCTACGGGATTCATATAAGTTCCTGGGGAGATACAAGTCATACCATGTCGCGTTCAAGATAAAACTAATGTAGAATGAGGCCCTCACTTCTGGAGGGGTGCTCATGCCAAAGAAGGCCGAACTATCACCGGCGGTAATTGAAGCGGCCCAGGAGGCTGCACGCAAAGCTAAAACGTGTGACGAGCTTCGAATGGCTCAAACGGTACTTGTTCCTAGCGTTATTGATGTTCCAGACCAAATTACAGGACAGATCGTTGGCCGCTCTCGTCCAACGGTCGTCCGTCTGCGGAAAAAGTTTCGTGAGTGCTGTGCTGGTCAAGGGTCCCACCGCAACTGGGGCGGTCGTCGCTACGGCTACATGACTCTTGAGCAAGAACTTCAATTCCTCTCGCACTTTTTTGAGCAGGTCTCAGAAGGAGGCGTTTTGATAGTGAGCGAAATCAATCGAGCCTATGAGGCCGAGGTGGGGCACAGGGTTGCCAAAACCACAATCTACCGGATGTTGGACCGGCATGATTGGAGAAAAATCATGCCACGTCCCCGACATCCCCAAAGCGACACCGAAGCCCGGGAGGGCTTAAAAAAAACTCCCGAAAATAGTGGCTAAATGCGCCAGAGAACTTGCTTCCGTAGGGGTGCGCCTGCGTGTCATGTTTCAGGATGAGGGGCGTTTTGGAAGAATCAGCACTCCTCGACGGTGCCGGGCTCCTCGCGGAATACGTCCCGATGTACCCAGTCAGATCGTGCGGGAGTACACTTATGGGTACGTGGCGGTATCCCCTCATGACGGTACGATGGATTCCTCGATCCTGCCCCGGGTCACCGAGGAGGCTATGTCGATCTTCTTACGGGAGGCGAGTGACCGACATCCAGACGAGTTTTTCCTCATGGTCATGGACGGAGCGGGATGGTATAAAGCCAATGCGCTGATGGTGCCGGATAACATGTTGGACGCAACTCAGTATAACATTGTTCGTGCCTCTATCGACCGTGATGCACCGGCAAATGAATTAAAGCCGAAACCCGACCGGAAGATCGTAATTGGCCCAGTCGGTGGGGTTCCCCAAAAAATTAGAGTGCAAGTACACCTCAATTGTCCGTAATTTTGATGTGACCGGGAGGAATTCAAATGAAAGTAATGGCCTTCAACGGAAGCGCGCGCAAGGATGGCAATACCGCAATTCTTATCAACTATGTGCTCTCTGAGCTCAGAAACGAGGGCATCGAAACAGAACTCATGCAGCTTTCGGGAAAGAAAATCCACGGCTGCATCGCATGTTACAAGTGTATGGAAAACAAGGATAAGCAATGCGCCGTACAGGATGATATCGCGAACGAATGTATTCAAAAGATGCTCGAGGCTGACGGGATCATTCTCGGCTCCCCGACATATTTCAGCGATGTCACTCCGGAAATGAAGGCCCTCATAGATCGTGCCGGCTTTGTGTCAAGAATGAACGATTTCATGTTTAAACGAAAGCTGGTCGCTGCAATCGTAGCCGTTCGAAGAGCGGGGGCCACCCATGTTTTTGACACAATCAACCACCTTTTCCTGAGTTCTCAGATGATCGTGCCAGGTTCGATCTATTGGAACATAGGCGTTGGGAGAGACAAAGGAGAAGTGGAAAAAGACGAAGAGGGCATCCAGACCATGAAAGTTCTTGGTCAGAATATGGCATGGCTGTTGAAGAATATGCCGAGATAACAGCTCGGACAGGTATCCTGCCTGGATGCCGGACGGTATGCATGCGCACGGGTGCATCCCGGCAAGACGTAATGGTCTCCCGATGAGGGATGATGGCATGGAGATTCCCGAAGTTTATTCGAGTTCCATCATTCGAGTAGAGGGATACATAGCCGGGACAATGCGGTAATCGCGCTGGAATACAAGGTTGTGCAGTTCAGCAATGGCGATGGCCCGCAGCGTGGGGAGTTCGGCTGCGGCGTCGGCGTCGCTGAAGACGTTGAGAGGCCAGTCGCCCACGGTTCCGCCACGGAGGTGTGGGTGGTGGAAGCCGTGCCCGTAGAAGGCCTGCAGGATGATGGGCCGGATGCCCGACCGATCCTGCTCTACCCAGCCGAGGGTCCAGGTCGCCGCGATATCGCCGTTGGGCGATTTGGTGATACCGGCCGCGGTGATGGTGCCGGTGCCCAGCAACAGAACGTCGTTCATCTCGGCGAGGGCCTGCCGGGCGAAGGGATCGAGGAATTTGACGACTGCGCTGAATAGGTGTTCCTTGTCGGCGCGGGTGACAGCGCCGTCGCCGTAGGTGCCGTCGCGCAGGTCGGCGAAGTGCCGGAGCAGCCCTCTCAGGTGTGCCTGGCTTCTGTCTATCTCGCTTTGAATTGTGGTCGTCATGATGCTCACCTCCATACAAGACACCTATTGCCACCTGTTTCCGACATCCAGATTCATCTTGTTATTCAGCACTTTCAAGGTAAGAAGATCGTTTTCATTACACGCAACACGTCCGCGAGATGGGCGTCATCAGAAAGCGGGCCGACAGGTGCATGGATGAACTCACCTGTGATGATACATTTACGGAGAATGCTCAGCACTTGGACGAGGATATCGAGTTCGACGGGGTACCGGCTTAGGAGCGTATCCTGGTTGAAGGCTTGATCCAGCATGGCAGCTTGATTTGTAGCTAGACCGAGAACGTTCGCAGCTTGTGCCGCCAGTATGGCATATCCGCAACCGGAGGGGTGCATTCCGTCAAGGCTCAAGAAACCGCCGGCGCTAAGATCGAGCGGGAAACGACTTCCCGCCAGGACCTCCAGATTGCCATGGAGGTAACGGTTATCGATGGCCCCGGCACCGAGCTGAAGCCTGCGTGCCTGGTCGAGGGTGTTTTTGTAATCAAACCGGTCGAGTATATTATAGGTATCCAGAAATTTGAGGCGGTTCACCAGTCCGGGGTTCCCGGTCGTTTGGGCATCGACCGTCAGTGTCTTTATCTGTTTATTGATCTCCTGAATCTCAAGATCAAT
Source organism: Syntrophobacteraceae bacterium (assembly GCA_049512295.1). Classification (GTDB taxonomy): domain Bacteria; phylum Desulfobacterota; class Syntrophobacteria; order Syntrophobacterales; family Syntrophobacteraceae; genus SbD1. The sequence continues at coordinate 8,756 of JBEKXG010000110.1, read as the reverse complement.
GCCGCGCAATCTCTGTCCTGAGAGGGAGGTCGTATGAGTAGACAGAACCGGTTGGTAATAAGTTGCATAGCCATTGACCCGCTCATCGCCAACCGGCATAAGATTGGCCGTGGCTCCCACCTTAGGCAACAAAACGATCAGAATGGTCTTAACCGATTCAGGCAGGCCGGCGAGACGTGACGCCACAGACTTCCACTGATCCCAATAACTCCCATAATATGGATCGCCGATTGTGATACCACTGTCTTCGGCGCTGAACCCGACCGCAAACAGGCCGTGATTGTGACCTATCTGGACGCAGAGGATTTCAGGCTGGCGCTTCTCAACCCAATCAAGTGGCGTGTAGCCGGCGAAGGCCGGGTCTTGTGAAGGATTAAGAGTAAACCGCGCATTGATGGAAAGGTGCAAGCCGCCGAGCGTTTCCATTCGAAGTGCGCCGTCCGGCCCGCCGCCGCCGGTGGTTTTTTGCCGGATGTCGGCGGCAGAGCTATCCGAAGTCCGCGTGTAAAGATCGTATATTTTTGCTCCAGAGAGCCCAAGGTTATCAAAACAGGAATAATGAGAGCCTCCGGGGAATTCCAGCCAGGCGCGCAGGTTATCTCTGATGCGCGATACCG
>JBEKXG010000110.1:0-8131 GCA_049512295.1 Syntrophobacteraceae bacterium | reverse complement strand
ACCGCGTCGGACAGCTTCAATTTATCCAATGACAAGCTGAGCGTATCAAGCAACCGGATTTCCTTTTCGAGGTCGAAGAGAACATCACGCGGAAAATCCGGCGTGATGAACTCAAACCCTTGGAATGCCGCCATCCGCGACCCCCATGACTGGGCGCAGTAGCCGGCATTGACGGATAGATTCCGGCATCCTTGAGCCAGCGAATCGCCAATGACCATCATCTTTGGATTAAGACGCGGAACGTCGGACATAGCATTTATATCCTTTGCTGATGTTTGAACGTATGGACGATTTTCACCATGCCAGCGGGCGAGAATCAAGCCTGCGGCGGGGACAGCCCGGCCTCGGGAAGACTTTGCTGTTTAATCCTCTCCTTTAGGTATTCGGCCCTTAACCTCACCTCCGACGCCACGGTCGAGGAGAATGTTTTCCAGGGTTCTGAATCCGCGAGCACGATTTTCTTGATATTCGAACAAAAGGGAGTCTCCGTTTCCCCCTGGCGTAAGGCTGCACCTACACTAACGAGATAATCCGCATCATTTCCTTTTTCTTTGTACATAAGCAGGGAAACCACATCGAGATTTTCGTCCACGAGAATAACGGATGCTCCGTACTTACCATCGCGCTCCACGCGGTCCACCACCCAGCCCCCGCTGTTATACACGAGGACCGGTTCCGAGTACCGTTTGCCGGGCCTGATATCCTGCCAGGGTTTGTGCGTATGCCCGAAAACGAAGGTAAGTTTGTCAGGCGAGAACCCGAGCTCATCTACAATATGATTCTTTAACGGCCATTCGATATAGTACTTGAGACCATCCTCGGATTTTTTGCTTAACTCAACATCGGTGTTGTGCCGCTCCAATGACCCCATGCCATCCACAACAGCATTGCAGATGAGTTCGATGAAGCTCTCTTCCATCAGTTTGGCCAGCCAGCCGGATCGACCATATTTTATAGTAAGCCCATCCGCCAGGTTATGCAGTAGTTTTTTTACCTGTTCTTTATCTTGCAGCTTTTCATAGACGCGCCCGACGCCAGCGCCTGCATCCCCCGAACGTCCGAGGGCCGACCAGAAAAAATCGATCCATGCGAAGTTCTCCCCTTCGATCCCCCAAACATCCATCGGGACCTTGCTGCCGGGGAAAAGCATCGTTTTCAGGATGCTCATCAGCGAATAGATTTCCTCCGTAAGGTGCCCATGGTGGAAGATGATCCCTTTACGGAGGTCCTTGCTCAGGAGGCCGAAATTAGGGTAAGCGGTATCGATCTTCAAATCAAGCAGCTTCGGATGCCGCTTGAGGAGCCTGTTGAAAAAATAGGACTCAACCGGCTCTTTGAAGATCCGCGAAGCATGCCAAGCGGGTTCGATCCGCTTATCCCATGCAAGTCCGTTCACGTACTCAGCGAACTGGGTTTCCCTTGCCGTCTCCCACAGGTGGTGATCGTGATTTCCCGGGTTGAAAATAATGCTGCCGAAAAGCGGATCTCGATCGAGCATGGTTACGTCAATGAACCGCTGAAACGCCATGGCTGCGTTGTTGTCCTGAGCGAGTGCGAGTTCAAGGATGTCTCCGTTGAGGATGAGCGTGGGTTTTACGCCATTGCCCTGATTTTCCGAGATGAGTGCCCCAAGGCATTCCGCGAGCCGCCTCAATACGGGAGAAGGCCGTCCGGGTTGTACCTCGCCATGAGCACCCAAGTCGGTCAGAAGACTCGTTTCAGCACCAAGATGCATGTCTGAAAGACAAACATAGCGAATTTCGGGCATATTTCTTCTCCTTGTCAGGGAACGGATTAAAAAGTGACTCCTCCGTGGCTTCCGAGCCAATTCTCGAATCTGCCGACCAGTTTGTTCGCCAGGGTACGCTCGCCCCCGGCCTGCAGAAAAACCGCAGTCTGTAAAGGCTTCAGGGCCATGCGGGCGGCCTTCACGAACGGGTCGCTTGATTTGTAAGTGAAGTGGCTCTCGTCCATGTAGGCCAGTGCCATGTATATGAAATTCCCGAAATAATGGTTTGCATCGAGTCCAAAATTAGTGAACATGCTCAGCACCACGGGCACATTCAGCCAGGGCCGATAGGGATTGCGGTCCCCGATCAGTTTGATTTCCGGTTTGCCAAAGGCTTTTACGGCAAGTTCCATTCTCCGGGCCTATCCCTTAAGGACTCGAAGCAAGACTTGTGTCTGATAGTGATAAGAATCTATGCCGGAGCCGTTGTAGCGACGTATAGCGTAAGGCCAGTCGCATGGAACGTCCTTGCGAATCGGGACTTCGCTGTAGGTCGTCTCCTCATGATAATGCGTGGGCTTGTAGACGCCTGAAGCACCCTCGAAGAAGTGGGTTTGGCCGGCAGCAATATTGTATTTCCCTGCTTCTTCCATGCATCGGCGGCAATCTCGCAAGAAACGGGCAGAATCGGCCGAAGGAAACTTGCAAATGCGAAGCGGGACATTTTCCTGCTCGGCAACTCTATCATCGGCGTAATCACTTGGTCCGTTTACGAATGTATCAAATTTCTCTCGCAACTCGCGAATAGCGCGTTGGACATTCCGCACAGGGTCCATCATTAATTCGGCAACTTCCTGCGGCCGGGGAGGATGATGAAAGAGCGTGTATTGCCCAATACCATACCCACGAGAGGTGATGACGATCTCATCTCCCGTCCCTCTATCCAGCCCGACTGTGATGAAGTTGTCGGCATTGTCACCCGTTGGTACCTGGAAGTGACACAGCCCGCTTTCTTGCACCAATATAGCGAGGAGAAAGGGGAGAGGCACCTGGAGGCCGGATAATGCTTTAACCGCTTCCAGAGCTGCCTTATTAGCTTGCTCCGGGTGGGGACTCGAAGGAAGTTTGGGAAATGCGTCGTCCTCAAGCATGTCGGCAAGGCAGGCGCCAAGATCCTGATCGAATGCGCCGCTGACCGTTCCCACACGACCTTGATTGTAATCGACAATCTTAACCGGGGCATTCCCGTCTCTTCCATTCCCGAGGTTACGCAGCAGGTCGTGTTGAATAGATCGTACCGCTCTTTCAGTGCCGTCGCCGAAATCTCCATCAATACCTTTCTTCAGATAACCAAGCTGCCGCAAATCTAACTGCAGGTCTTTTACGGCGTCTGGCGATTTGTCTCCCTTTTTCAGGACCAGGCCTGATTGTATATATTTACGCATAGATAGTCCTCCATACATATATTCACCTGCCGATCAATGCGCAGGTCAGATAGGCTTCGTCGCTGCGGGTTAACTATTAAGATCCGATTGGAGTACAGTTAGAAAAGAATCCTGCGCAAGTTTGCGGGCAACGGTCCCGGCAAAGGTCCCAGCAGCCGCGGCAATCAGCGTATTGGTTTGAAACTCGGAAACTCCCCGGGTTGCCGTTTCGACAGCGCGCATGGCTGCCGACTCGGCCATCGCTGAGAATCCCTTGAACCAGTTTACAAACTTTTTTTCGACGTCAGCTTGGGTGAGGGGGGGAGTAGGGTTGAGTTTCCGCACCTTGTCCCTTACACCATCATATTTCTTCCTGAGGTCACGCGCGGTGTCGTATGCTGCCTCAACGATCACGCGAATTATGTCTCGCACGTATTGCTCAGCGGTCGCATTTGAAAAGTGGCTTTTAAGCTGATTGATTTCATTTGAAATGCTTTTGAGGTCATCGGGAACCGGATCTGCAAGAATATCCGAGAGGTGCACCGGGGCAACAACATTGGAGCCGTCGATATTTTCATATCCTTTTTTCTTGAAAAAATATTCCAGTAGAGCTTTCTCGACATCTGCAGGGACTTGTCCGACATTGGCTAAAGGAGCTCCCTGCAAGGCGTTTCCAATCGTGGCAAGAGAGAAGATCGCCCCTATCTCATCCCCAATAAGTTGTCGCAGTCCATCGCTGAAAAAAGTGCTGTCGGTGAAAAGACCCTTAGCGGCGTCTTGTCTGTCCCGGGTATTTACAGATGTTATGATATTTATGAGGAAATTTTTTTGATCCTTGAAAAATGTTAGCTCCGCCTCAAACAGGTTTCGTAGACGGCCCAGCAGATCGGGTGAAAGTGGGAAAAATGCGAGGGGTAGAAGAGGAATCGGGGTCGTGGAAGGTGTGGCAAGGCCCTTAAGCAAAGCTGAGACAGAATCGCCGACAAAATCGATGACAAGCCCCAAGGTGACTTTTGGTGGTGCGTCTTTTGGCCCATTCGTAAGTTGGTCCAAAAGCGACCCTGTTGGTGGCAGATTGACGAATCTGCTCAAATCGCAGTCTTCCCCAAGTTGAAAAAAGTCATTTAAAGCCTTGCCGAGTCGATCATAAATCATTACCGCTACAGCATTCTGCGTGCTCATCTCTCTCCTTTCAACAATGGCCGGTCCTGCCGTCCACCTGACCGGCGCGGCTCTAGCGGCCTATGAATTTTGCCCCTATATAAACGCCGTTGCTGATGCCCATCAATGTGACGTAGCTCTCGGGTATATCCGGAATTGCATCAACGGAAGCGATCTTCATTGCCACGAAGCAGGCCGAGACAACGGTGAAGAAAAGCATCTGCACACGCGTGACATCGATCTCGGCCGGCCGGCCGGTATCAGTAACGATGTCCGACCATTTCGGTTGGCGGGCCCCGGTGGTCTGGCGAAAGATCGCTGAAGACGAGCCCCAGCCGGAGGTGTTTTTGGCGATAATCCGAAAATCATAGAGGGTGTTCGGTCTGAGCCCGGTCACAGTCGCAACCGTAGAAATGGTTTCCGAGCAGTAGATGAGCCAAGGGTCGTCGTCGTCGTGTGCCCGGTACTCGACCCTATATTGGGCGCCTTGCTCAGGGGGGTACCAACTGAGTGAAACTGCATTGGCGGTTGGCGGATCAAGACAGCCAATCCAGGTCGGACCCCCCGGCACCCCGGGAGTCACCGCCGCGCCCGGCCTGGTGGTGACCTGTATTTCCTCCGGCTGGCCACTGCCCGCCGGGTTCGTGGCGAACACCCGCAAATCGTATGCTTGTGACGGCTTCAGGCCGACCAGCCTGAAGCGGGGCATGGTGACGGCGGCGCTGGAGGTGCTCCAAACTGCATCACCGTGCTCTTTATATTGAACGGTGTAGGCGCTGGGCACGCCCCCGTCAGACGGAACCTGCCAGGAAAATGTCACTTCCGAATCCAAGAGTTCCACGTATGAAAGGTTGACGATCGTGCTGGGACGGGCGAGCGCAGGGGGCGATTGGGCCTGCTGACTGTTCTTCAATTGCGATCCCAAAGCGGCTGCACCGGCTATACCGAGTAGCATCAGAGCGCCGCTGCTGATCGGGATCAAAGATCCCCTGAGCGCCATAACGTAGGCGGCGCCGGCGCCGATTACCAGCGTCCACAGAATAATCTGAAGCTGGGCAAGGCTGGCCCAGCCACTAGCGGAGGAGATGATGCGCAGGACGGGGGTTCCCGGAACACCAAGAAAAATGGCAAAACGGTATAGAACAATAGAAGCCGCACCGACAAAAAATAAAGCCACGAAGAACGCAAACCAACGGCGCGAGAATGTGACCTCACGGACGGTATCAAAGAGTATCACAGGTGATGCTGATGGCTCGTATACCATCAATCTCAGTTCCGCTGTGGGGTATAAATGTTCAGACACATCCGGAAGTTCAAGCGTCGCTGGAAGGGCCACACTGAATTTAATTTCGGACTTGTCCCGGGTCTCCCCGACCTGAATCGGCGTTAGACGCCAACTGCCCGTCCATTTGTTCGGCGCCTTAGAATCATGTGGAGCAAAACGCAGGTAGGCATCAATGTTGCTCGTCTGAGGATCCATACCGGTGATCGTGAAGGAAATGGTGCGGCCTGGCGCCTGCCATAGAGCGCCTTCGTCGAGTTTGAGCATGCATTTTGGAATGCCGGAAGTCTCCGGATTGTAGTCAATGTCACACAGCGCAGCCCATCCGGCCGATGCGGCGAGCAAAGGAAGTGCGACCATAATCAGTAAGCACAACGCTTGTTGCTTTTTGAGCCAAATCCTGCTGAAACGCATCGCCATTCCTCCCCCTGATTACATTTCGAAATGAAACCAAGAAAGTCCCGGGAGCAAGATCATTTCGCCTGGCTTGGTTCTGATGGCACCGCGACCTATGTCTATACAAGTGCGGCACTGACGATCCTTCCGAAATCAGGTGATAGGAACCAACTTTGGCATCATCCTCTAAGCGGAGGGTGATGAAAGCGCCGTGCCGCCGAGGATTTGGTTCCTGCCATTTAGGGCGGTTTTGTCCTGTATGTGCCTCTCCTCCGCCAGGTCTTTGAGCACGGAGGCATCCATTAGAGTGCTCGTATCCCCCAGGTTGGAAATGTCGCCTGCAGCGATTTTGGTGAGCAGTCTGCGAATGATCTTTCCCGACCGCGTCTTTGGCAGTCCTTCTGCAAACTGGATCTCGTCGGGAGTGGCAATGGGGCCGATTTTGCTTCTCACGTGCTGTTTCAAAGAGGCTGCCAGGCCATCGCTCTTTGCAACTCCTCGTTTAAGAGTAACGAAGGCGTAGATACCCTGGCCTTTGGTCTCATGGGGAGTCCCCACAACGGCTGCCTCCGCCACGGCGGGGTGGGATACGAATGCGCTCTCTATTTCCGCGGTGCCAAGCCTGTGTCCCGACACATTGATAACGTCATCGATGCGTCCCATTATCCAGAAATAGCCGTCCTGATCAATGTGGGCGCCGTCGCCTGTGGTATACACACCGGGAAAATCAGAGAAATATGTCTTCTTAAATCTTTCGGGATCGCCGTAAACCCGGCGCATCAATCCGGGCCACGGCTTTTTGATTACCAGCCAGCCGCCCTCGCCCGATTCGGCAGGGTCTTCGCTGTTCTTCTTGATCTCCGGACTGATCCCGAATAGAGGCAGAGTGGCGGACCCGGGCTTGCACGGGGTGGCGCCGGGAAGGGGACTGATGACGATACCTCCCGTTTCCGTCTGCCACCAGGTATCCACAACGGGGCATCGTCCTTTGCCAATATTGTCATGGTACCACATCCACACTTCGGGGTTGATCGGCTCTCCCACGGACCCCAGGAGCCTCAGCGAGCTCAGATCATGTTTTGAAATCCATTGATCGCCTTCTTTCATCAATGCGCGCAATGCGGTAGGGGCCGTATAGAAGATCGTGACACCGTACTTGTCGATAATGTTCCAGAAGCGGTCCGGGTCAGGGTAGTTGGGCAAACCCTCGAACATGACGCTGGTGGCGCCGTTGGCAAGAGGCCCATAGGTAATATAGCTGTGCCCTGTAATCCAGCCAATGTCGGCCGTACACCAATAGGTATCTTCATCTCTGATGTCGAAAACCCATTTCATGGTCTGCATCGCGTAAAGGAGGTATCCGGCCGAAGTATGGAGCACTCCTTTGGGTTTGCCGGTACTGCCGCTGGTGTACAGGATAAAGAGGGCGTCTTCGGCGTCCATGACTTCAGGCTCGCAGACCGATGAGATATCCGGGGCCGATATCTCATCGTCCCAGAAATAGTCCCGCCCCGGTTTCATCGGCGCCTCTATGCCGGCCCTGCGCACCACTATGATCTCGGCAACATTGGGGCACCCTTGCAGGGCGTTGTCCGCCTGTTCCTTACTCTTCACTTTCTTGCCGCCCCGGGGGTAACCGTCGGCGCAAATGAGAAGCCTCGACTGGCAGTCGAGCATCCTGTCTCTGAGAGCTTCAGCACTGAATCCACCGAAGACCACGGTGTGAATGGCCCCAATCCTGGCGCATGCCAGCATGGCTATCGGCAATTCCAGTATCATGGGGAGATAGATCGCGACGCGGTCCCCTTTTCCGATCCCATGTTTTTTCAAAACATTGGCGAAACGGCATACCTCCCTATGAAGCTGCTGATAGGTAAGGACCCGCTGCTCCCCTGGCCTGTCCCCTTCCCAGATCAAGGCTGCTTTGTTCCTGCGCCAGGTCTGAAGGTGCCTGTCAAGGCAATTGAAGGTAACGTTGAGTTTGCCTCCCACGAACCACTCGTGGTGTCCCTCAAGAAAATCTTCCACGAGAACCGTATCCCATTTCCTGACCCAATCGAGATACTCTGCCTGTTCGGCCCAAAACGACTCCGGCTGTTCGATCGATCTTTTATAGGTCTGCCTGTATTCTTCCAGGCT
>JBEKXG010000109.1:0-10186 GCA_049512295.1 Syntrophobacteraceae bacterium | reverse complement strand
GCTCAATGAGATCAAAGAGCATCTCTTCGTCGAGCTTATTGGGGTCTCCCTAGCGTCGTGATGCTTCACAAAAGGCCTGATAGAGAGGAACGTTTCCTACTGGAAGGCTTACGGCGGCAATGACCTCGCGCCGGACCTTGTCCAGATCGCCGCCAACGGAGAGCTCCATGAGGGTGTCGGCGCCGGCGGCCTGGGCGGCCTTGGCTTTTCTCACTTCAGCGTCGATGTTGAAAATATCCGTCGAAGTGCCGATGCTTGCATTGACCTTGGTGCGGAGCCCCATACCGATTCCCACGGTTCGACCGGGGCGGTTGGCATTGAGCGGGGCAACGATCTGACCTTCCGCAACGCGCAGGCGGACCGTCTCCGGTTCCAGTCCTTCTTGCAAAGCGATCTCTTTCATTACAGGTGTGATAATACCTCGTACTGCCAGTTCGACCTGAGTGGACATGGTATACCTCCCGACGTTTATGCGGGGCATCCCCAACATGGTGGATGTCCGCGCCTGGTTGTTTTGCGCCGGGAATAAAAAAATCCCCAAGCGCGATAACGGCGCCTGGGGATTTACCATCTCCCCTAGTGCTCACTGGATGTTAGGTCTTCTGACTCTCGGATCGCCCTCCTCCCACGCCTTCCCATCCCACTTTGCAATGGAACAGTGGTCTACCGCGGGATTCGTCCCCGATCACAGCGGCGGGTCCGTGCCGGAATCACACCGGTTTCCCTTTTAATAGCCCAATGGGCCAGCATCCAGGTACCCAACTTCTCTAATTAAGATGTTCGTATTTTAGAAAATGCAATAAATGTTGTCAAGCAATATTCACGACAATATTCACGACAAAAAATATACCGCCGGCTTGAGGTGGGCGCTGGTGACGCTTCTCAGCTCCACTTGGCTGAAGGGGCGTGATAAAGTATAATTGGCAAGTCATGGCAGAATGCTGGAAAGGAAGGGGTTTAAGGGAATCAAAACGCAGGCTTCTCCGGAGATTGATAAGGTGCGGTGAAATGGTCCGATTTGAGCGTAAGTCTCTCATTCCTGCATACCTGGTTTTCGCGGCGGCATTAATATTGTGGCATTTTTCCGCTCTGCTCGCAGAGGGAAAAATGATTAGAGATCAGATGGGGCGGGAGGTTATGGTTCCGGATAACCCTCAGAGGGTGATTGCCCTGGCCCCCAGCATTGCTGAACTCATCTGCTCACTGGGAGAGCAAGATCGTCTGGTGGGAGTGACCCAGCATAGTGAGTTTACTCCCACAACACGATCGTTGACTCAAGTAGGGTCCTTCGTACATCCGGACGTGGAGAGGATTGTGGCGCTGAAGCCCGATCTGTGCATTGCTATTAAAGAGGGCAATCCACGAGATATTGTCGCAAAGCTGGAATCGCTCGAAATTCCGGTCTACGTCATCAACCCTTGCAATCTTTCTGGAATCATGGCTAGTTTGTTGGAGTTAGGCCAACTAATGGGTGCCGGTCAAAAGGCCGAACGTTTGGTAAAAGATATGCGCAACAGGATTGAACGAGTGGAATCCTCTGTGGCCCAAACTGGAGTTCGTCCCAAAGTCTTTTTCCAGATTAGCACCGCTCCCATCGTGTCGGCGGGGACCGATACCTTTGTCAATGAACTCATCACAGTGGCCGGCGGAGATAACCTTGCACGAGGTCCCATGAGATATCCGCGCTTTAGCCTGGAACAGGTTCTCAAGCTACAACCTGAGGTCATCATTATCACTTCCATGCTTAAGGACCAGGAGGCAGAACAGGTCAGAGATGAATGGAACCAATGGGCCTGCATTCCAGCAGTCCGCGATCACCGTGTCTTCTTGGTGGATGCGGATCTTTTCGACCGCCCCGGTTTTCGTTTGGTAGAAGCCCTTGAGCTCCTCTCTCGGCTCATTCATCCTGAACTACTCACTGGCGGGGAGTTTCAAAGTCCCAAATGAATCCTTACAAAACATCTGTTTCAAAGCACATACTGATTGTTTCCCTTCTCCTGACATTGTTGCTCATACCAATTATGCTCATTGGCCTTTCCGTAGGGTCTACGGATCATAGCACCAAAGATGTGTTGATGATTCTCCTCGGGGGTGGAGATACCAGTTCCACGCTGGGCAGTATAATATGGGGTATTCGTCTACCCAGGGTTATCCTTGCGGTTCTTGTAGGAGCCGCTCTTTCACTGGGGGGGCTTGTGTTTCAAGCCCTATTACATAACGCTTTAGCCGAACCCTATATATTGGGTATTTCCGGTGGGTCCGCAGTGGGCGCCATCATTGGCATACTTCTGGGTTTTTCGCATTTTCGCGGGGTTGCTTTATGTGCCTTCGCCGGAAGCATGGTCACCCTTTCTCTGGTGCTGATCATTGTGTCAGGAGAAATGGACATGCGGAAGGACTCACTCATTTTAGCCGGGGTCATGGTGAATGCTTTGTGTGGCTCAATTATCATGTTCCTTATATCTATCACGCAGGACTCACGACTTCACAGCATTCTTTTCTGGTTGATGGGTGATTTATCGATGTCCGATAGGCATCAAGTACTGATCCTCTCAGCAACTGTAGTCCCTTGCTTCGTGATACTATTTTTCTTTGCCCGCCCAATGAACCTTCTTCTCATGGGTGAAGAGCTGGCTGCAAACATGGGATTGAGTGTGCAGATTACCTCCTTGTTGTTGCTGATGATCACCTCTTTCATGGTAAGTACCACGGTCTGTTATACGGGTCTGCTGGGCTTCGTGGGTTTGGTGATACCTCACATGCTAAGGCTTCTGCTCGGAGCCGATCATCGACTGTTGATACCTTCCTGCATTCTGGGTGGCGGCGCTTATCTGGTCCTTTGCGACATGCTCGCCAGATCCGTTTCCGCTCAGGGGGAAATGCCTGTGGGAATCATTACCGCCATGATCGGCGCACCCTTATTTATCTTCCTGTTATGGAGATCGAGAAGATGACGGCAGCAGTAATTGCAGAGAGCCTTAATATCTCTTACGGAAATCGGCAAATACTGCGAGACCTCTCTTTCGCAGTGAGCGAGAGGGAGTTCTTCATAATTATCGGCCCGAACGGTTCAGGGAAAACCACGCTCGTGAAGGTCATTTCAGGCTCCGTTAAGCCGCGAACAGGGAAAATCGAGATCTTTGGGAGTTCGATCCGGCGCACCTCCAAAAGAGCTCTGGCTCGCAATGTCGCTCTGGTCCCTCAGTATCCACCGATGGACATTCCCTTTACGGTAGCCGAGGTGGTGCTTATGGGGCGCTCGCCGCATTTAGGCATGCTTGCTGTGGAAAGGCGGGACGATATCGAAATTGCCGAACAATCCATGTCGTTCACAAATGTGAGGCACCTGGCTGAGTGCAAGCTGGATAAACTCAGCGCCGGGGAGCGCCAACGAGTTCTGATTGCTCGTGCAGTTTGTCAGCGGGCCCGGATTATTGTTCTTGATGAGCCCACTGCCTCATTGGATTTAGCCCATCAAATCCACATAATGGATTTGATGGAGAGGCTGAGGAACGAGGAAGGTGTGACAATCGTAATGGTTTTACATGACCTGAATCTTGCAGCCATGTACGCAGATCGCCTGTTGCTGCTAAACCAGGGAATCATCGTCAGCATCGGGCACCCCAGCAACGTGCTAAATCTTCAGACATTGGAAGAGACTTATGGTTGCACGTTGCTGGTGGATGGAAATCCCCTGAAAAAGGTGCCCAGAGTTACCCCCGTGCCGAAAGGTTCCTTCGTAAGGTAGGCGCTTTTCCCATCTCTTTACGTCTGATAATCTCGCCAATGACCAGGAGAAGCCTCGAAAGGAGGGCGAGCGTGTAGACGAAGGCATGCACAGGGGTCTTATGGTCCGACCAGTGATGTTGGAGGGTGATAGGCCGCCAAGTCGCGGTCCTTGAGGCCCATGTTTTGCACTTGAGGACCGGGATCGGCCTTTGCCCCTCATAAACCGGCAGCGATCCTTTCGCCCAGTTCCACACACTGCTGCAGTTCATCCTCCCCAGGCACGTAAATGACCTCCAACCCTGGTTCTAAAATCTCGATCCCCATTGCCTTCATCTCTACTTCTACGACCTTGATCGCCTCACCGCTCCAACCGTATGAACCAAAGGCTATACCCTTTTTCTTAAGCGGGTGAAGCCCTTTCAGATAAGAGAGGAGATGTGCAACCGAGGGGAAAACTCCTTCGTTGAGGGTCGGAGAACCTATGACCAGCACCTTCGCTGTTAAGATCTCTTTCACGATGTCACTATAGTGATTCTTTCTCAAATGGATTAGCTTGTTCTCAAGGCCCGCTTGACTCATGCCCTGCGCGATGGCCTTGGCCATGGCTTCAGTACTGCCCCACATGGAGTCGTAGATGATCAGAGCCCGGTCCTGAACTACGCCTGTGCTCCAATCCGTATAGGCCTGAATGATTTTGCCCAGGTGTGAACGCCAAATGATTCCGTGGCTTGGAGCGACCATATCGATCTGCAGGCCCATCTTCTCCACTTTTTTCAACAGTGGTGGGATGAGCGGTGCGAGCGGCATAAGGATGTTCGCGAAGTATTTGGCGGCCTCTTCCATGACGATTTCAAGATGGCCGATCTCATCATCGAAACGCTGATAGCTGGCGTAATGCTGACCAAATCCGTCGTTGGGCAGAAGGACTCTATCTTCTTTAACGTAGGTGAACATGCTATCCGGCCAGTGCAGCATGTATGCTTCGAGAAATTGCAGTGTTTTACCCCCGAGCGAGATTTCATCGCCTGTTCTCACTTTGAGGGTCGGCCAGTCCTTTCTGTAATGGCGGGCCAATCCCTTGATGCCATTGTCCGTAGCGACGAGTTGTGCTCGAGGTGTTCGTTCCATGAGCAGCGGCAAAGCCCCTGAATGATCCATCTCCACGTGATTGACAACCAAATAGTCGATTTCTGCAGGATTGATCAAGGATTCGATCTTGGAGAGCATCTCTGGAAAGAACTCCGCCTTGACGGTGTCCACCAAAGCGGTTTTGTCACCCTGGACCAGGTAGGCGTTGTAAGTGGTACCACGGGACGTGGAATAGCCATGAAACTCTCTGACATTCCAATCAATCGCCCCAACCCAGTGTACACCATCCTTCAATTCGATGGACCCTGACATAGTAGAACCTCCTCAATGACTGATTAGTGTTCTAAATCATGGACCAGGTTCCCGAAATCTTTCGCTGAATTTCGATCCGTCGTGAAGGATTTTCACCTGGGGATCGTCCAGCTATTCGACTTCTTCCATTAGAGGATAATCTTGCATTCGACAACACTTAGACAGTGCTGAGCATTATAAAAAATTCTCTTAAGAACGATCATTCCAGACCTTCGGAAATAGCTTTCTTTGCACTTTCCCAGGTCCTATAGAGGATGTCCAAGGTTCCCTTTCGCACCTCAGTGCGAAAGCCGAGTAAACGATTGAATTCCTCTATGTTCTGCCTCATCGTTTCTTCTGAGGAGACATGAGTCGGGATCAGAAGCGACCGCTTGTAGCTGGTGAAAACACGTTTGGCCATTTGCGGATCTAACATTCCGAATTCTTTTTCAAAAAGGCGTTTCCAGTGCCTGGTCCATCCCGGAATCATAAAAAAGGTCCCGGCTTCTTTGCATTGTTCGCCGTAGTAATATTCCCGTCCGCCAATGATAAGTCCGACACAGTCGTCCACCGGGTGGTCCTCGTCCATGGGGATGAATATGGGAACACCTATATCGGCAAACAATTCTTCCGGTTTTTCCAATGCATTCCCGCATAGGCCGTATCCTAGAACGATGCCATTCACGTAGCGCGCCATCTCCTTGACCGCTTTGCCCAACCCCTCCTGTAGCAACCGTTTCCTGTTATGGAGAGCCAATTCCAGAACACGCGCCAAAATCTCCATACGGCCGGTGAAAGCCGGCCTGAATCCTCTCAGCATAGGAATCGTGCGCGGTTCAAAACGTCCCATGGACTCCAAGGCTTCGATGAATCCACAAGAGGTGGCATCTTCTACTACAGTTACGCCAGCGACATCCGGATCTCTTGACAGCAAGTAAGCAAATTCAAGCTCCAGGATCTCGCAGGTAATGACGCCGACTACCGGCATATGAGAACCTTTCGATCAGTGCCGACTTCCCTGCGGTTGTTTACCGTGTATTCGGGATGAAGCCCCTACCGGACTTCCTCAAATTCTTTTGCATCGACGCCGCAATAGGGACATTTCTTTGGCGGCTCGTTCATGACCGTGTTACCGCAGACCTGGCAGACGTAATAAACCGCCTCCGCGTTTGCATTAGGATCTTCCAGCGCCTTTTTGAACATTTTAGCGTGGATCATTTCAATGGACATCGCATATTCCAGGCTATACCTGGCTTCCGTCTGGTTTTCAGCGACCGCATCCTGAATCATGGGGGGATACATCTTCTTGAACTCGTAGGTTTCCCCTTCCAGGGCCGTCTTCAAATTAGCAGTGGTCTCAGCAACTACCCCCAATGCCCTGAAGTGAGATAGCGCGTGATACATCTCTGCTTTGGCAGCGGCCCTGAAGAGTTTTGCCGCACCCCCATAGCCTTCCTTTTCCGCCCTCTCCGCAAATGCTAAATACCGAATGCAGGCTTGCGATTCACCCGCAAATGAAAGCTCCAGATTTTCTGTGGTTTTGCCCATTTACAATCTCCTTGTTTGGCGAGACAAATCGAACTCATACGGGCAAATCAGATCCTTGGCGGGCTGTCATCCAGCAAAATAAACAGCTTACCATCCGTGACCTGTATCGCAAAGGTCTCCACGGGTTTCCTGGCTGGACCGTATACAACTTCGCCGTCGTAGGAGTAGGTCGATTTATTGATACTGCAGCACTGCACCGTTTGATCGCCGAACACGGGATCGAGCCTTCGGCCCATGTGCTTGCACCTGTTGCGGAATGTGTGATAGACACCGTCATCTCCGTGTATCACCAGGATCCGGTCCGGAAGGTTCTTCCCTTCCAGACGGATTGCACCACCCTCCAGGGACAGTTCGGGCGCACGTTTCAGTTCGATCACCAGTTTACGGTCCGAATAAGTCCAACACTTATTGTCGCCGGGCATCTTAGTGGCCGAAATCCCAAACAGGCGCTGCAAGATGTTTCTTTTGAGAAATTTTATTTCCATAACTCACCCCTCCCAGGCAGGCTCACGGACCCTTTGCGTCCAGGGTGGATACGGTTTGCGGCTTCATCGAACAGTTCGCACACGACCAGAACCGCGTTCATGAACATGCCGGCTCATTCCAACAGGATCAGACTGTAGCAGTTGTGTTCTTTCATGATATCTTTTGCTATTACAAATTGCTTGCCGATATTCTCAAGTGTTTTGAAAGCGTCTATGGAAAAGGATTCAACGGAAGGACGCCTGTCCATAGGGAATTTGCAGTCATGCGGATAAGTGCACTCCCTGCAAAGCGCGCAACTCTCAGCTACCAGAGCAAAAGCCTTGTAATACCCAGCCAAAAAGAGCTGCCTTTCTATGGCAACGGTGCCTTTCCAAATCTGGACCTGCCTGCGCCTTTTTTGGTGGTTATCCCTGTAAAATTGGGTACTTTTAATACTTCCACAGAGCAGGAGAGCCTTTTTGTATTCATTCAAAATGATTCTCACCTGGTCAGGCGTTGGCGTCTCGGGTGGGCAACACCAACTTTTTCCAAACTTCTTGCAGCCGTATTTACACTTCAGCAGCACCCAATTTGCCACGCAGATGTCCGTTATATTTATAAGAAAAACTTCATCGATGCCGTGCTTCTTAGTCAGTGGCTGGATTGTGCTGAGAATTTCTCTTTCTTTTTGAGAATTCTCTAAGGAAAAGATTTTCTCTTCGTTTTCGGAGTTGCACTGCAGAATTTGCTTCATTGGCTTATTTACGGTCCCCACTTTTGACATCCCGTCGCGGAGAGGTCTGAACCGGTCTTAAAAGAAGTTGCCGACAAATGCGCACATACCACCCCCTCATGAGGAGGAGATAAACGGAAAAGTCCCCTTTTCCAAAAGGAAGGATAACCGGGGGATTTTCGAAAGACAAACAAAATACCGTTTTGAACGCTGCTTCGAATTACATCCCACCAGTGAGTGCGAGGGTAGGTTGCTGGAGAAAAGAATCATCGATCGATTCCCCTAAGGTTAACAACCAACCCTTCAAAAGGACGCCACACCTGGTTGAGATTGCCCCTTCCCCAGCCTTCCCGCTCAACGGCAGGATGGCTGGGGGAGGTCGTTAAAACTCCGGTTCAGACTTTGAGATAAGATGACCCTTCAAGACTCGGGTATTCGTCGGCCGTATGAATGCCTCGAAATATGAATCCGAGTTGCGACGAGTTCTGCCGAGCGCAGCACACCAAGCCGATGGCTACTTTTGATTAAGTATCCCGGGCGGAACAACTCCCTCGAGGTGGGGGAATTTGTCCTTCATATGAGGAATCTGCATCGCCTCCATAAAGTGTGCCTGGAAGTCTTTTTCAACCGTGAGCTCTATGTATTCAACGTTGCGAGACACCCAGTTGGCCTCAACCCGTTTCTCTCTGTTCAAGAGGGCTGCTCGCGCTCCATCCCCCGCAGCATTGCCCACAGATTCAATCATGTCCAGCGTGCAGTCGGGGAAAAGCCCCATGACTAAAGCCTTTTGGCGATCCACATGAGTCCCGAAGGCGCCGGCAATTCTAACTTTATCCACCTTCTCAATACCCATCCGGCGCATCATAAGCTTGCAACCGCAATACAGGGCGCCTTTGGCCAGTTGAATCTGGCGAACGTCTTTTTGGGTAATGACAATGTCTTTGCCGATAGAAGATTCATCTTTCCACGCGATGACAAATTCCGGTTGTTTGTTGTCAGAATTAACCCTGTATCGATCGGATTTCTGTACCTTGTTGAACCTGCCGCTCTTGAGAACTATCCCGGCGGTGTAAAGTTCGGCCAGTACATCTAGAATTCCGGAACCACAGATCCCTTTCGTTTTCATCTCTTCGGGTTTCGAGAAAGTCTTCCACGCGTCACGTCCGATGACCTTATAGTCGACTTCATGGGTCTCGGGGTTAATCTTGATCCTCTCGATGGCGCCCGGGGCTGCCCGCATGCCAAATGCGATTTGTGCTCCCTCCAGCGCAGGTCCAGTGGCACAGGAAGAAGAGATGAGTTTTTCTTTGTTGCCCAGTACCAGTTCGCCATTGGTACCGATATCGATTATGAGCTGAACTTCGTCTTTCTTATAGGGCTCTTCAGCAATGAGCACCCCCACGTTATCGGCCCCTACAAATCCCGCTTCATTGGGTAGGACATGGATATAAGCTGAATTGCAGATTTTAATTCCGATGTCTCTCGCTTTGATATCCAGGCCCTTGTGGACTACGGGTGGAAAGGGCGCCAGTCCCACAAATTGAGGATCGAGTTGCAGAAAAATATGGTGCATGGCCGTATTACCCACAATGGTCATGTCGATCACATCACTGGGATCAAGGCGGAGGTAATGCTTTTCATCCTTGGCTTTGAAGATGAGTACTTCATCCTCTTCCACCATTTCAGTTTCTCCCGTCGCTTCTTCGGGCTGTGCAGCTACCGCTTCCTCAGCTTCACCATCTCCTTTCTTCTTCTTTTTCTTTTCCTTGGGGGGATGAGTGGCCTCACAGGCCTTAACGACCAAACTATTGAGTCCTTCAATCATGTCGTTACTCATCTTTTCCAAGCCGCCTGGATTCATCATGTGGTAAGTGATGCGACTCATCACATCTTCACCGTACTTGCACTGAGGATTCATCATGGAGACCGTGTCGACCACTTCCATAGTACGCAGATTGCAAAAGTAGGCGGCCACAGTAGTGGTACCGATGTCAATGGCTATGCCATAAGAATCCTCTACCTTCCCCGGCAGGAACCTTACGATTTCCTTGTCCATCCACACGGACACTGTCACTTTCCAGCGGTTCGCCTGATCTCTGAGTCTCGTAGGGAGCGTTTTCAAGGCAAAGTAATCAACGCTTAAGTCCTTGAGCCCATACTGGCGATTGAGTTCCTCGAGAACCCGTTCAAAATCGGCCGTAGGCTCTTCGAAAGTAGGTTCCACCACTTCCACGTAGTACTGTTTTACCGCAGGGTTCCAATCGATATGGATGTCCCTGGCCGCCTTACTCACCACCTGTTTGCCGGCCCTTGATTCCTCGGGCACGAAAA
>JBEKXG010000108.1:0-10229 GCA_049512295.1 Syntrophobacteraceae bacterium | reverse complement strand
CGGCAAGAGTGAGCAAAACGAGCTGATCGAGGTACTCCTTTCTCCCGACTGCGGCCGTACAGCTCGAAAGCATTTCCTGGTCGGCCAGGTCGCGCAAGGAGGCGCTGTCCAGCAGAAGCAGGTGTTGGGACACAAGGAACTGGACGGTCTCGGTTTCCTGGGGCGACAGACCGAGGCGTCTTGCGACAGCGGGGATCATCTCGCCGCCCCTGGCCGCATGCCCGCTGCCCGAACTCTTGCCTACATCGTGAAGAAGGCCTGCCAGCAGCAGGGGAGCGGGATCCCCCAGTTCCATGGCGGTTACGGTGAGTTCGGGTTCTTCTTCAGAGTAGACTCCGGCAATGGTCTTCTTTAGCTCTGCAACGGTCCGGAGGTGGTGCTCCTGAACCGGGTAGAGGTGAAATTCGTCATGCTGGACCAGTCCGTGCACAGAGGCAAGCTCGGGAATGAGCGCCGTTATCAGGCCGTAGTCGTAGAAACGGCGTAAAACCGGGACCTCGGGGGAGTCGGCCCGGAGCAGTTCCAGGAATTCATCTTTAACGCCAGGGTCTCCCGAAGCCGCATCCAGGACGTTTTTATTATGAGATATCCACTGCCTTGTAACGTTTGCCAGCCCAAGACCGCGCCGGGCGCACACTGCAAAGAGATGAACCAGGCGCTCCGGCGTCGCCGGGTAGCGGTCGGTCTGGATGTAAATTTTCCCGGAGCGCGCAACGATCCCATCCTCTATGATTGCCTCTGTTTCTTCAGCGCCAGTGGAGCTGCCTTCATCGAGTCTTTCCCAGAATTCTCGCGAAACATCGGCAACTCCTTGAAACAACTGGTGAACGTGCTGCATGAAGATTTCGACTGGAAGAAAACCCGATTTTTCCGCATATCCCAGCTTGCGGGCAAGCGTTTCCTGGTCGCCAAAAAGCAGAGCGCTTCCCGTCCGTCCGGATCTGGCCTGTAGAAGGGTCATGTACCGGCAGAAGGTTTTCTCCGCAGTCTGAAGGAGGTCCACTTCCTGCCGGGTGAGATAGCCCTGGAAAATTGCGTCCTCGAGGTTCCGTATCTTAGATGCGATACGGCAGCCGGCGCGGATGGCGCGAATTTCAGAGAGTCCTCCCGGATTCTCCTCGAGGTCGGGCTCAAGCCAGTTCTGAGCGTTTTCGAGCAGCCTCTTGCGGGCTGTAATGGACTCGCGGAGAGAGCGCAGGAAAAACGCCCGGTTTTCTACGATGTGATTGTCAATTTCCCGATCGAGCTGATCGGCAAGGTTGCGGTTTCCGGAAATGTAGCGGAGGTCCATAAGTTTGAAAAATAAGGCCGAATCCGCCCGAGCCATATCCATTATCTGCGCCGCCGATCCCTGGAAGGCTTCAACAGGCCATCCGGCCTCGATGAGCGGTTCGGTGATCTCATCGATCCAGGCGTCTTTGATGGGAGAATCGTCGGCCTGGAGGCACAGGATGGGAACCGCCTGGGTCGGACCCGATATGCCGCGTCCGAAGGAGCCGATCGCCGCGATCGCACCACTGGCCCGGAATGCCTCGGAACCGCTGGTCAGCCGATTGGCAAGGCGGTTGTATAAAGAAATGATAGCGATCTCCAGCAGACTGGTGTGGCGATCAAGCGCCTGCTCGCTGCTTTCCTCCAGAATCAGCTCGCGCTGCTTTCTCAAGGATTCGGATATACTCCCATTCATGTGTCTCTCCGTGTCAGGAGTGAGTAAAATTTTCCGTCAAATCTTTTCAACCCCCTCCCGAATTAGCGAAAGCTCCCCCCTTATTAGCTCCATTGCCGAGAGCCGCTCAGCCAGACGGGATTGCATTCGGGCTGCTTCTTCTTCTCCCCTGAGGCGCAGGTCCATGCCGCTTTCTATTGCCCGGGCTATTCCGCTGGATACTGTGTCCATGTTTCCGATTATCCGGGACCGGAAGCGGGATGCGCTGCGGTTGAGCCTGTCGATGAAATCGGACCTGAGCCTTCCGGCCTGCATCTCTATCATTTCCAGCATGTGCCGTTTTCTCTTGTTGAGAATGATCCTGTTGGCGGTCCGCATGGCCCAGTCTCTGAGGCGCTGGAATTTCCACTTTCCGCTTATGTACCCGGGGACGACCTGTGTCAGGGAATCGGCCAGCATGTCAAGGCCGACCGCATCTCCGCGGAGCTTGTAGTGAAAGGAAGACTCGGAGGCCCGGAGCGATTCGGCTTCAACGGCTTCGAACGGGACCGAAAAGAGCTGAGAGGAAAAGTCGAGTAGCGAATCCGTCACCCCGTTTATTTTTGCGGCAAACCGGCCGCAAATGGAATCAAATGATCTCGATAGCTGTTCGTCTTCGAGTTCGCGCCAGGCCGTGAATTCCGACTGGATTTTTTCCAGAACGAACCCCTCGAGCGCATCGTTAAGCTCTTTTAAGGAGAGGTCCTTTTTCGATTCGTAGAACCGGTTGAACTCCTCCTCCATCTCCGAAACGAGCCTGCCCTTCAGATCGGCGATCCCCCGGTCCAGATCCCTTACGATGAGGCGCGCGATCTCTGCGCTGAAAAGGGCGTCGAATGCCAGTCTCTCTCCAACGAGTTCTTCTTTCCTGCTCTCAAAGGCGGCTATTTTTTGGCGTATCTGTTCAACCGGCGTTCCGAGCGACTTTAGCTCCAGTTCGGTCTCCAGTCTTGCGCGGGAAAGGACCTTGAGAAGATTCCTGCAGACCGACTCGAGCAGCACCTTGCCCTTCTCCTTTACAAGAAACCGGTCGAGCGCTTCGGAGAAATCGGGAAGCCCGCTGGCGGCAAGGATTTGCGAGGTCCCGTTGAGCTTTGCCTGGAGCGCGAGTTTGGCGGAAATTGGAAATATCCTTATATCCGGTCCCATGATTTCTTCGAGGGTCCCCTTGGCAAACGACAGAGCGCTTCCAACTTCTTCTCCGGAAAGATAATCTGTCTTGTTCAGCAGGAAGAAAATCCTGCCCGCGTATTCGCGCACGTCTCTGAGGAATTGGATTTCGGCGCTGCCGGCGGGCTGGTCGGTCGAGAGCAAAAACAGGGCTGCGTCGGACTTGGGGAGATAGCGGTAGGCGACATCGGTATTGTGAATGTAGACCGACCCGACGCCCGGCGTGTCCACCAACCGGACCCCGTCCTTGAGGTAGGGCGAGGGATAGAGCACCACAACCTCGAGGACGTCCTTCTCGTTTTTGGGATTTCCGGTCTCTGTAACATAGTCGGAGAGGAATTCAACCGGGATGTCGGCTATTCTCCCACTTTTGAAATAGACCTTCACGCCCAGCGTTTCGCTGTAAACCAGAACCGTTACAATGGAGGTCAGGGGAACGACCGAGACCGGAAGGATGTCCGCACCGAGCAGGGCGTTTATCAGGCAGGTTTTTCCGCGTTTGAACTGTCCGACTACGACCAGGTTGAATGTATTGGCGTCGAGCTTGTCCTTGATCTCCAGGCAGGAAGCCCGGCCAGAGAGGCCCAGGTCGAGCATCTTTTCTATGACTTCGAAGATGCGCTCCCTGCCGTATTTGAAATCACCGATTCGGTCCCGCGGACGGGAAATCGGTCCCGAAACGTCAGACATAGAATCTCCGGTCAAAAAGCCCCCTCCGGCCGTATGAACGGGCAGGTAAAGAAGAATATCCGACAAGCTCAGAGGCAAAGGCGCAATTGAGCAGGGTTTGCGTTAAGGGCAATCTTAGATTATAATGTCGTTCCCATCAATCGCAAGGCAAGATCGCGAGGAAAAACTCTAAACTCAGGCTGCAAAAGGTGTTTTCGGCATGTTGAAAGAAGTCGTTTCTACTGGCATCCAAAGCCGGATGGCGTTTCTGCCGGCTCTTTTGATTTTCATGGCCCTGTCTTTTAATCCGGGGGGCGCACATTCGGCTGAAGACATTTACTCCGGTCTAAAGCTCAAGCTGATACAGGACGGTTTTTCGCGCCAGCAGGTCGGCAGCGCCTTCCGGCCCGCTCCACCTCCCATGTTCAAGCTCGTCTCCCAGTCCATGAAAATCCACGAAGGCCAGGCTAACTACGACCATTTCCTGGCCCCCTCGGAAATAGCAGCCGCTCGCCAGTTCATAGCCGAACACCGGAATTGTTTCCGGAAGGCGCAAGCGGCGTATGGCGTCGAGCCCGAAATCATTGCGGCGATTCTTCTGGTCGAAACCCATTTCGGATCATATACCGGGAAAACCCCGACTCTTGCGCTCTTCTCAACCTTTGCCATAATGGATGAGAAAGCCAATCGCGACAAAGTGTGGAATCTGATTTCCCCGCGGGACCGCCAGAAGTGGGGGCGAGAGGCTTTCGACAGGAAACTGCTCGACCGCTCCGCCTGGGCTTACAGGGAGTTGTCTGCCCTCCTGGAGTTGGAAAATACGCACGGGATAGGGCCCGCGTCGCATAGAGGGTCTGTGATGGGCGCAATCGGCTGGCCTCAGTTTCTGCCAACCAGCCTGGTAAAGTTTGGCGCTGACGGCAACGGCGACGGGCGCATAGACCTCTATGACGCTGAGGACGCTATTTTCAGTACGGCCAATTATCTGCGTGCACACGGATGGTGTGAGGCAAGGTTTGCGTCGGACAGGGAAGCGGTAATCTGGGACTACAACCACAGCAAGGCATACGTGCGCACAGTTCTGGGAATAGCCGAAAGGACCAGGGGAGAGGCGAGGCAGTGAGGAAGAACAAATGAACACGGTCAGCCTGCTTACCGCTCGGCCTTCCTCTTCACTCTTCACCGCTCTACAGTTTATAGCCAATCTTGCGGAGCAGGTCCTTGCGCCAGTTGATTTCAGCCTCGTCTTCCACGCCCCTGCTTGAAAAGCCGTCCACAACCCCCATGACACCTCGCCCCAACTCCGTTTCTGCGATAATGACTTCAGTCGGGTTTGCCGTGGCGCAGAATATGCGGCACACCTCCGGGACCATTTTGATCGTGTTCAAAATGTTCAGCGGATAAAATCCGGGCCCGAGGAAAATGATGAAGCTATGACCGGCGGAAATGGCTTGTGCGTTTTTGCGGGCAAGTTCGATCATGTCGGGATCGGTTCCCGACCATCGTACCAGGCATTTGCCCGAGGCTTCACAGAAGGCCATGCCAAACCTTATGCCAGGCACAGTGGATACCAGGGCTTCGTGGATGTCCTCCACGCTTTTTATGAAATGAGTCTGCCCAAAAATAAAGTTGATCTCTTCCGGTTTTTCGATCTTAACGGTAGTGAACTGCATGATCCGCTCCCTTTCAGAATGAGGGTTTTTGCCCTTTTGTCAGAGTTTCATGTCCAGATAGATGGGCCATGTGGCGGAGTTTCGTATCCGCTTTGGAGTCCCTTAATATGGCGTAGTAGCCGTAGGGCGTAAGGCGTCCCGCCACGCATGTCTATCGATTGTGGTGGGCGTTCGCGGGACGCCTTCTCCGGTCTCATCCGAGTTCGCTTTATTCACCTCGCATTACCTCTATCAGACTGGTCCTGCCACGCTCGCATGCGCTCACGGGCCCGGACTCCGGCCTTGCATTCACTCTCCTCCATTCCTATAATCCTGTCAAGCGCTCCAAACTCACCTATCTCTCCATAGTCTCGACGATCTTCTCCCATCGCTCAAGGATGCGGTTCTACCCGGTTCTCTGCGTTGGCTGCGCTCTAAAAGAGATCCGGTTCACCGGTCGTCAAAACAGCAGCAACGGCATAAACGGCGTTAAGTATGAGGGTTTGCACATGAATATATTTACCCGGGCTCGGCTGGACCTCATTGAGTACGCCGCCGTTCACTCGCTGGATGAGTTCCTGAGCAAAGCCTTGGATGAAGTCGGCGCATTGCTGGACAGCCCCATCGGGTTTTACCACTTTGTCGAAAGCGACCAAAAGACCCTGTCCCTGCAGCAATGGTCTACTCGCACCTTGAAGGAGTTCTGCCGGGCAGAAGGCAAAGGCCTGCACTACAGTGTAGATCAGGCCGGCGTCTGGGTGGACTGCGTACGGGAGAGGAAGCCGTTAATACATAACGATTACCCTTCCCTGGAACACAAGAAGGGGATGCCGGAAGGCCATGCCGAGGTCTTTCGCGAACTGGTGACCCCCGTGATGAGGGAAGGCAAAGTCGTAGCGATCCTGGGAGTTGGCAACAAGCCGGTGGACTACACGCAAAAGGACGCAGAAACCATCGCCTACCTTGCCGACGTGACATGGGAGATCGCCGAGCGCAAGAGGGCGGAGCTGGCGCTGCAGGATTCCGAGAAGCGTTACCGGCGGCTCTTTGAGTCAGCCAAGGACGGAATATTGATTCTCGATGCCAATACCGGACAAGTTGTTGATGTCAATCCGTTCGTGATGAGTTTGCTCGGTTATTCTTACGATGAACTGTATGGAAAGCACCTTTGGGAAATCGGCTGTTTCAAAGACGTTTCCGCCTCCAAGGCCGCTTTCAGGGCCCTGCAGGAAAACGAATACATCCGTTACGATGACTTGCCTCTGGAAACCCATGATGGGCGGCTTATCAAAGTGGAGTTTGTCAGCAATGCTTACCTGGTGGACCACGCCAAAGTCATCCAATGCAACATCCGTGACATCACCGAGCGCAAGCGGATGGAGGAGGAACTGAGGGAGAGCGAACGCCGCTATCGTGATTTCTTTGAGCAAGGGATGGATGGGGTTGTGATTATAGACCCGGAGACTACCCGGTTCATTGAGTTTAACGATCGGGTCTGCCTGCAGTTGGGCTATTCGCGGGAGGAGTTTGCCCGGCTGCGTTTGCACGAAATCGAAGACGTTGAAACCGCTGAAGAAATCAAGGCCCACATTCGGAAAGTGGAGCGCGATGGGTTTGACCGTTTCGAAACCCGGCAGCGCACAAAACATGGCGAAATCAGATACGTCGAAGTCGTGGCGCAATCGCTCAAGGTCGCCGGGCATCCCGTTTATCTTTGCGTCTGGCGGGACATGACCGAACGCAAACAATTCAACGAAAACATGTTGGAGCAGGAGCGCAAGTATCGAGTGCTCTTCGAAGCGGCGCACGACGGGATTTTTCTTTCGGACGAGACCGGGTTCGTGGATTGTAACCAGCGAGGCGCTGAAATGTATGGGCTCGCAAAGGAAGACATTATCGGTCGCCACCCTGCCGGCCTCAGCCCGGAGAGACAGCCTGACGGAAGGCTTTCAGCGGAAGTGGCCACGGAAAAAGACCTTGCAGCCCTCAATGGCGGACCCCAGAGTTTCGAGTGGCAGTATCTACGCTCCGATGGGCTTATTCGGGATGCAGAGATCGCCTTGAACCGGGTTGAGATGGGCGGAAAGGTTTTCCTGCAGGCGGTCTTTCGCGACATCACCGACCGCAGGGAGGCCGAGGAAGCCTTGCGCGAGAGCGAAGACAAGTTCTCTATGGTCTTTAAGCGTGCCCCGGCTATGGCCGCCATCACGGTGCTGGAAGACGGAACCTACCTGGATGTCAACGACAAATTCGTAGAGATGAGCGGCTTCACGCGGGAGGAGTTGTTAGGCAAGACCTCCACGGGGGTGGGCTGGTTGCGAACTGAAGACCGGCCGAAGGTGATCGAGGCCCTCCAAAGGCAAGGCAATATCCCGGGCTTGGAAATCACCTTCTACGCCAGGGACGGCAGGCCCATTGAATGTTTGTACAACTGCGAGTTGGTGACCATCGGCGGAGTCAAGCGACTTCTGAGTATGGCGCTGGACATCACCGAGCGCAAGCAGGCGGAGAAAGCCTTAAGCCAGCGCGAATCTTATCTGACAGCCATAATTGAAAATCAGCCCGGCCTGGTTTGGCTTAAAGACTCGGAAAGCCGCTTTCTCGCCGTAAACAATGCTTTTGCACGGTCTTGCGGTAAACAGAGGCCTGAAGATGTTTTGGGAAAGACCGATTTAGACATCTGGCCAAAGGAACTCGCGGAAAAATACCGGGCAGACGATAAAGAGGTCATGACAAGAGGCGCTCCTATAGTCGTCGAAGAGCCAATTTCCGAGCAGGGGGTGAGGAGATGGTTCGAGACATTCAAAACACCGGTCTTCAACGTTGACGGGCAGGTTCTCGGCACCAGCGGTTATGCCCGCGACATCACCGGACGCAAGCAGGCGGAAGAAGAACGCACACGTTTGGCCACCGCTATAGAGCAGGCGGCGGAAGCCATATTCATAACCGCCCCGGACTGGATCATACAGTATGTCAATCCTGCTTTTGAACGTCTGACGGGCTATAACAACAGAGAAATCATCGGCGAACACACCCGCATTCTTAGAAGCTATCAACACGACGCCGCTTTTTACAGGAACATGCGAGATACACTCGCCAGGGGTGAAGTCTGGTCGGGGCGCATCGTTAACAAAAAGAAAAACGGCGTGTTCTATGACGCCGAGGCCACAGTTTCACCGGTCAGGGATAAATCAGGCGCCGTCATTAACTATGTGAGCATCCACCGGGATATCACCAGCGAGGTGAGACTTGAAGCCAAGCTTCACCAAGCGCAGAAGATGGAGGCCATTGGCTTGCTGGCCGGGGGCATCGCGCATGACTTCAATAATATCCTGGCGGCCATCATGGGTTTCACTGAACTGAGCCTTTTCAAAATTCCAGAGGACAGCCCGGTTCGAAGAAACCTGGAGCAGGTATTGAAGGCGGCTTCGCGCGCATCAGAGGTTGTGAAGCAAATTCTTACCTTTACGCGTCAGGCGGTGCAGGAGCGCAAACCTGCAAGAATAGCTCCCATCGTTCTGGATGCGCTAAAACTCCTGCGCTCCTCATTGCCATCGACAATCGAAATTCGCCGGGAAGTTGCAGTCAAGCCCGGCGAAGGTGTTGTTCTGGCCGATTCCAGCCAGATCCATCAGGTGTTGATGAATCTTGGAACCAACGCCGGCCACGCAATGAGGACCAAAGGCGGTACTCTGACCGTGAAATTATCTGTGATCACCGATGCATCACAGCTCCCGGTACATCCGGATTTGAAATCGGGACCTCATGTATGTATCACTGTGAGCGATACAGGTCATGGCATGGATTCGGCAGTTGTGGAGCGCATATTCGATCCTTATTTCACTACCAAGGGACCGGGGGAAGGAACCGGTCTTGGGCTTTCCGTGGTTCAGGGGATCGTCAAAAGCCATGGCGGAGCAATCACGGTCAGCAGCGAACGGGGGCAGGGCACTACCTTTTCCGTGTTTCTACCCGGACTTGAAGACGTGGACGCGGCAGACGCTAAAGCATCGGAAGCTCTTTCGGCCGGCAGTGAGCGAATACTCCTGGTTGACGACGAAGAAGCCCTTGTGGATTTGGGCAAAGAGATATTGGAGACACTTGGCTACCATGTCACTACCAGGACAAGTAGTCTGGATGCGCTCGAAATTTTTCGCGCACAACCTGATGCATTTGACTTGGTCATCACGGATATGACAATGCCGTCTCTCACCGGCAGAGAACTCGCTGAAAAAATCATCGCTTTCCGTTCGGATACCCCAATCATTTTGTCTACCGGATTTTCCGATCCGGTCACTGAAAAACAAGCCAAGGAGGCAGGAATCCGAGAATTTGTCATGAAGCCTTATGAAATCCGCACACTCGCAGGTGCTATTCGAAGGGTTTTGGAGCAACGATAAGATATCTCTTTTTCCTGAAGGTTGATTTCACAAGGGCGCAATCAGCCTTTCAATCTCCATCCCATCCGGAAAAGGAAAGAAGATCAGGTTCGCGCATTCTGCAACAGGATGACGATGAAGCCGGTTGTTATCGAACAGAGTACCGAACTGAACCAGGCTCTTTTTACGGGAAAATGCGACTGCCTGACATCTGACGTCTCCCAGTTGGCAGCTATCAGGGCCGTTGCCCCGAATCCTGACGACTATATTATTCTGTCGGAAGTAATCTCCAGAGAGCCGCTTGCGCCGGCTGTACGGTATGGGGATAAGCAATGGCGCGATACCGTCGATTTTTCTGTCCTTGCGATGATAGCGGCCGAAGACTTTGGTATTACATCCGGGAACGTTGATGAGATGCTGAAAAGCTCCAATGCTGAAATCCAACGTTTCCTCGGCGTTATGCCTGGAAACGGTAAAGCCCTCGGTCTCGATGAGAAATGGGCTTACAATAGAGCCTCTTGCAAAATTCCCTTATCGACAAAGTTCCTTTATCGTCATTCCGGCATGCTTTAAGCCGGAATCCAGGTTTTTCAAGGGTTTCTGGCCCTCGGCTTCCGCTTGGGTGACGGTTTTGTTGAGTTTTGCAAGAGGCTC
>JBEKXG010000107.1:0-10250 GCA_049512295.1 Syntrophobacteraceae bacterium | reverse complement strand
AGACAAACGGGTTTGGTGATATAGTCCATTTCGAGCTTCTGAGGCGGGATTGGAAGATCGATCAGCTTCGCGCCCGCCCCTTCGACAGGATGGTGGCCCACACGGGGTTTATAACGGTTGCAAAGAGGGTTTCGGCCGCACGGGGGGAGCCGCTGGAGAGCGGCGCCGAGAAAGGGGAAGATCCCGAAATTGAGAAAGTCCCCGAGGTGGAATTGTATGGCGGTATCGATGAAGGGAGAAAAGATCGACATTTCGATAGTGATACCGATAAGGAACGAAGCGGAAAACATCCTGCCTCTTGCTGATGAATTAAAATCCGTAATGGAGCGTGAATTTGCGGAGTGGGAGTGCATCTGGGTTGATGACGGCTCGAGCGACGGCAGCCTGGCAGCCCTTCGTGAACTCGCACGCGCGGACCGCCGCCACAGATATATCTCCTTTGAACGAAACGCAGGGCAATCGGCCGCGCTCTGGGCCGGGTTCAGTGAAACCAGGGCTGCAATAATCGCTACAATCGACGGCGACGGCCAAAACGATCCGGCGGACATCCCCACGCTCTTTCGAATGGTCGAATCGGGCGCCGCCGACATGGCCAACGGCTATCGAGCCCACAGGCAGGACAATCTCAAAAGAAAAATATCGTCCTTTCTCGGCAATGGGTTCAGGACCTTGCTGACCGGCAAAACCGTGAGAGACGGCGGGTGCTCGACCAGGGCCTTCCGTAGAGAATGCATTGAATCGGTCCCCCGATTTGCCGGGATGCACCGTTTTGTGCCCACACTGGCGGCTATGCAGGGCTTCAAACTGGCCGAGGCGCCCGTAAATCACCGGCCCAGGCTCAAAGGGCGCTCTAAGTACTCAATCCTCAACCGTCTGTGGGTCTCGGTGCTGGATATTTGTTGGCTGTACTGGCTGAAAAAAAGGGCCTTTCACTACACGATCAAAACGAAATCGGAATTCGAAAGAGACCGGCAGCCCTAATGATTTGCGTTTCTTATAAGCGTTCAGTTCCAGCATGAATTTCAGCAACATTCGAATTACCATTTTGCTGTTAAAGTCGTAGTCAAGGTATTGACCAATTTCCAGTGTGACAGTCACGAATTGCGGCTTTCAAAAATCCAGATCGACATTTTCCAGTGTTTTGCCTCATGGGAAAGTGAGGCACATAACCGCTTGCCGACAAAACCCCCGATGATGGGCGGCCTGAAAGAAGTCTTCAATTCGCTTGCTCGCTAAGAGGCACAGAACGTGCATATCGTCCCTGCGGAGGACTATGCCGTGATCAAAAGGGAATACAGGCTGCAGGGGACATTGAAGAGGAGGCATTTTCACGTGTGCGGCAAAGGTGGTTTCACCCTGGTCGAGCTGTTGGTCGTTACCGCCATCGTGGCTATCCTGGCTGTCGTGGCAACCCCGGCTTACATCAACTACGTGAACCGTACAAAACAGGGTGAGGCTGCCAGTATGCTGCTTACGGCCCGGCTGGAGATGGAGGAGTTTTATGCCGATAACGGGCGATACGCGAGCACCATACAATGCCTGCCTTCCTTTGTCGCCGCCGCAAACCTGGGATGCTTGAGCAGTTGCTCCAACTGCGGCGGCGTCAACGCCAAGCCGCATTATTACACCTTCTATGTATCCCCCGGGGTTGTCGCGGCATCGGGCGCCACCCAGGCCTATTACCAGGTTGCGGCAACGAGACAAATTTACAGTTATGCCGCAACTGACAAGTTGACGATCAGCGCAACAACCGACACGCCTGCGGTTCAGAACACGAGTGCGCTGAAATTTTCCGTTTTCCAGTGGTTATTTCATTGACGTGACTGAGACATCCTGAGGACCAACGGCGGAAATTGAACTTGGAATCAGGATCTTTTCCCGGACGGGTCGCGGTCTTTAGACGGAAACAGTTTGCTTCTCCGGTTTGGGCGTTCGTTTTGAGTGAATAACAGAGGGTCTTCCCATGGCCAGGTTTATCATTTTGAGTATCCTCATTTTACAATTGTCCCTGCCATTATTTTCCCCCGGGCGCGCAACAGCGACCATGGTCAAGAAAACAGTCCAGCAAACGGGTGCATCTTCCAAAGCGGGGCAGCCAAAGGGCGCATCTTCCAAAGCGGGACAGCAAACGGGTGCATCTTCTACAGCGGGACGAATTGTCAACTCACCGTCATCCGTGCAAAGTAAAGTCATCAATATCATCGTCGACAGGATTGAGAGTGGCTCGATCTATTCAAAAGATGGAAGGAAATTCGAGATCGGCGGTTCCACCAAAGTCATCAACAACAGGACTCCCTCAATCAGGATAAGAACTGCCGAACTGGTTTTCGAAAACGGCATCCTGGTAACTGTGAACCTGAAATGAGACACATATTGCGCAAGTACGCCACATTTGAGGAGCAGTCCATGAAACGGGCCTCACTAATATTAATACTCCTTTCATTTTTCCCGCTCGTTTTTTTGCCCGGAGATGTCTCCGGCGGCCCGTGCAGCAATTCGTTAGCCCCTCCGTTCATTGCCGCCGGGGTTAAGCCCAACATACTCATACTCCTCGACAACTCCCTCAGCTTCGACGAAGATTTCGTTGGCAACGCCGTCGGTTCCTATTCCCCGGCCAGCAAATCAGTGGTCGCAAGACAAACGCTGCAAAGCCTTGTTAACGATCTACAGTCTAAAGCCAACGTCGGAGTAATGACATTTACTCTGCCCAGTGACGTTCAATCCTTTTATGTGCATAACGCCTTTCCTTTTGCTTCTTACAATCCCAAGTCATACTGCGCCAACCCGCCCCAGGACTGCGTCACGTATTGCACATCGGAGGATTCTACCGCAAAAAGCAACTGCGAAGCGGCATGTCCCGGTCTTACTACCACGACCTATTACCATTCCACTACAGACACCGTCGGAACAAAATTTCCCGATCTCATAGTTACTCACTATCTCACGAACGACCCCATAAGAGCGAGATATTGCGGAGTGATCTACCCTAAAACGTATATGGCGACGCTCAACGGGGAAAACGTTTACTACAACACTCCCGACCCATTCTACGACGGGTCTGACGACGGCACAATGTTCGGCTACAGTGGAAGCGACGCCGGATCGCAATACGCATACAATCCAGCGGATAACGCAAGTTATACCTACGCATACTTCTCTACCAAAACAGGGACCAGCGATACTTACGCAGGTTATAGCGGCTATATTAGAGATTATAGCTTCCAACCCACCGATTCAGACTGGGCTTTAGGATTTTTCAATTGGGGGCAGAGCTACCCCTGGTATTATGTGGGCCCGACATGGTTCAGCCAGAGTGCACCCCCTTCTCCACAGGGATGTCTTCACGTTCCGGTAGGCGACCTGACCAATACGACCCAGTTTAACGATGTTTACAACATACTGAATCCAAATGCCGATACCACTGGCGCCGGCACCGCTTATATGAGCTGCACGCAATGGAACAAGAATCAATGTCCCTATATTATCAACTCCGCCAATACTCCGACTGCCGGTGCGCTGCAGAGTGCGCTGAACTACTTCAACGGGACGTATTCCTATTCAGGGACAAGCAGTCCCAGTCCTATCAATTCGGCGTGCCAGAAAAATTTTATAATTTTCATTACGGATGGTTTGCCGTCCGTCTCACTGAACGGTACGCCAACCTCGGACCCTTCGATCCTAATGCCCGAGGTCATCACACAGCTTAACAACCTTCAGACGAACGTGATCCAGACAGTTGGCGGCAAGCAGTACACGTTTCCCGTCAAAACATATGTCCTGGGGATGGGCCTTTCTACGAAGGCCAAAGCAAACCTCGACCAGATGGCGGTTGCAGGCGGGACGGTTCAGACCTCCGGGCACGCTTATTACGCCGATAATCCCAGCCAGTTTCTCGATGCTCTGGAAACCATCATCACGGACCTCCTCGGGCGTGTGGCAGCAGGGAGCGCCATCTCAATTCTCTCGGAAGGCCAGACCCAGATGGGCGACAACATGCTGCAGGGCGTTTTTTATCCCACCAAGTACTTTGGGACGACAACCATGAACTGGCCGGGTTATCTTTACGACTACTGGTTCTATAACAGCTCAATATCTTACTGCTTCAACAGTTCCGGGGCATCCAATGGAGTGCCGTGTTCAACGGCCGCAACCTGCACAGCCCCTTATAACTCGACCTGTCAGAATTATAACAACATAAGAGAGGATACCGTCCATGACTATATCTTCGAACTCAATCTCGACTACGGGTTAGTTTTCTCATTCGACTCCCAGCTCGGTCTTTCCGTCAATCGTTACTCAGACCCGTCCGGCAGCGGCAATCCCACCACATTTGTCGATAACGTCGGGCTGGATTCTCTCACCCCCACCTGGGAGGCGGGAAATCTGCTTTTCCAGGCAACCGCCGCCGGCAGGCAAATCTACACTCCAGGGAGCAGCACCAGCGGCCTGGTCAGTTTTGACACCTCCAATACCACCCTCATCCCCACATCCGGGTCTTCTCCGTTGGGCACGCCGTCGACATTTGATTCCTGCCTTCAGGGATCAAGCGGTACTGCAACTTTGCAAAACCTCGTAAACTATGTAAGGGGAACCGACCGCACAAATTGCAGGAACAGGACCGTAGGCCTTTGTTCCAATGGGACCGCTTTCAACAACAATCCATGCGGGTCTAACAGTGACTGTACGACCGGGTCTTACACCACCTGCACTAAAAATGTCTGGAAACTGGGGGATATCGTCTATTCATCACCCCAGGTTCAAACCGATTACAAATATTGCTCCAGCGGCACTTCTTTCAATTCTACGTCCTGCTCTCAGAACTCCGATTGCACTTCCGGCACTTATACTTCGTGCCAGAAGAAGGAA
The DNA here is from genome assembly GCA_049512295.1 of Syntrophobacteraceae bacterium. Classification (GTDB taxonomy): domain Bacteria; phylum Desulfobacterota; class Syntrophobacteria; order Syntrophobacterales; family Syntrophobacteraceae; genus SbD1. The sequence continues at coordinate 5,384 of JBEKXG010000107.1, read as the reverse complement.
AGCGTCATCTACGTGGGCGCCAACGACGGGATGCTGCACGCCTTCAAAACGGGAATTCTGACCACCTCGGGAATGGACGCGACACAATACCAGGTCGCAGCAATGACGGGAATCCCGACTTCGGACATGGGCAAGGAATTGTGGGCCTTCATTCCGAAAAATAGTCTTCCCTACCTGAGGTGCCTTGCGGTTCCGCCTCCGAGCAGTTGCCATCTCTATTACAACGATTTGAGCCCATACATAACGACAATGGTTTCAAACGGGGTGACGAAGACGGTCCTGATCGGCGGGATGAGACTCGGCGGCGGGACCATGGTTTCACCTGGAACTTACTGTTTCAACAGTTCGGGGGCATCCAACGGACAGACATGCACGCAGAACTCGAACTGCACGACATCGCCGTACAACTCGGGCTGTTCCAGCGCATACCTTATCAACGCGCCGTCGGACACATGTTCTTCAACCTCATTGTCCTCCTCCACCACCACGTTTTGCTCCAGTCCCGCCACCTGCTACAATCCTTCGAACTGCACCGGGCTTTCCTCATATTACGCCCTCGATATCACAGACGCAGAGAACCCCAAACTGCTCTGGGAATTCAGCCATCCATTCCTGGGTTACACCTATTCCGGTCCGGCAGTCATCCACAAGTGGTCAGACGCTACTCATCTGAGCGGCGACCAATATTACGTGATGTTCCTGTCCGGCCCGACAAACCCGACGGACGGCAGTTCGATTCTGAACGTCCAGGCCTTTATTCTTACCCTTAACGCCAACCTGGGAATCAGTAGCCTGTACTATAAGGATTTCGGAAGCACCACCAAGAACGGGTTTGGCGGGAGGCTTTTCACCCCCGGCCTGGACGTAAACAATGACGGTTACACGGACTTTGTCTTTTTCGGGTACGCAAGCTCTCCAAGCGGCACTTCCACGGACTGGCAGGGAGGGATCGCAAAGATCAACACTAACAACACTGATGCGAGCGCAGCCATGAACCCGCAAAACTGGACCTATGACATATCAACATACAGCAGTATAGCTACACAGCCCATAACCTCCAGGGTAGTGGCCGAACAGTGTTTCAACACGTGGTATCTCTATGGCGGGACGGGGAGATACTTTTTCCCGCAGGACAACTATGGGGGGACTGGCAATGCCGGTCTGAACTATATCATGGGACTGCCGTTTACGTGCGATCAATACAACAACAATTGCGCCGGCATCACCTCCCTGAACAACAGTGCGGCTGCATGCGCCGGTTTGCAGCAGGGGACCTTCGGCCAGGCCGGCTGGCAGTATAACCTGAATGGAACGGCCGGTTCTTATCTCAACGAGAGAATGATAACCGACCCCACTATATCCACGGGCAACAAGATATATCTCACCACCTCGGAGCCCACTTCCGATCCATGCGGCTATGGCGGCCAGAGCCGCGTGTGGGGTCTTAACTGCGCCACAGGGGGCGCGATTGCCGATGCGTCATGCACTGGATATGTGGTTACCGACCTGAGCGGCACCCTGTATCTGCAAACCTCTACGGGGGCTATATACAGGATCGGCGCCGCCAGTGGGTTCACCGATGCGGGCACCGGCTACAGAACAACCCCCTGGTTTGTCGGCATGCCTCCGGAAAATGCACCCACTGTCGTTCAGCCGGCAGCGCAGGCGGCCAGGGCGCCGGGACAGGTGATTCAATGGATCGAAAAATGAAAAAGGAAAGCGGGTTCACTCTCATTGAACTGATGGTGGTAGTCTCGATTACCATGCTGTTGCTGGTGTGGGGCATTCCCTCCTACTCTAGCTGGAAAAAGAAACACGATATCGAAAACCAGATGGTGCAGCTCTACGGCGACCTTCAGTTCGGACGCATGACCGCCTATGGCAACAAAGTCGTCTCGGGGGTATGGTGGGGAGGAGGAAGCAGCTTCAACTCGTACCAGATAAGATCTGACGCGAACAGCAACGGCAACATCGACGATACCGGCACCGACACCAAGATCGGGGCCACTGTGAGCCCGAAGTGCGCCATTACTGCTTCGGCCACCCAGAACAGCGTTAGTTTTGACGGCAGGGGCTTTTGGAATCCCTCCAATGCGAATCCGATTACATTCTATGTAGCTTCCAGCTCCGGGGCTGCAATAGATTGTGTGACGGTCTCAAGCACCAGAATAACTTTAGGAAAAATGAATGGGGGGGTTTGCAACCCGAAATAAGGGGTGCCGGTTCACCACGAACGCCAGCGCTGAACGCGGCTTCACGCTCATCGAGGTCATGGTGACCTTGGTGGTCCTGGCCCTGGGCATGTTGGCTTCGATCATCGGGATCATGGCGGCGCTCGATTGCAGCCTGCTGAACGAGATGCGCAACGATGCGATGAAGCTGGCGCAGGAACAGGAGGAAGCGGCCAGGAACATGCCGTATACCAGCATTGCGGGTATTGCCGCCACACAAACCATTACGAGGCAGGTGAGAAAAACCCGGGTCACCTATCAGGTCAACTTTCAAAAGGCTAGTGCGCCGGGTACCGCAGGCATGGGAATGTCCCTGGTGACATTCACCGTTACCTGGAACTATAAAAACCCTGGAACAACTCGAGCTCATCAATATCAATATGTATTACAGACAATCGTGAGGCAGGCGAGATGAACAGGCAGCGCGGCATGACCCTCGTGGAACTGTTGATCAGCGTTGCGGTTGTCCTGGTTATCCTCGGCTCGGCAACCACGGCCTACCTGAAGCTTCTGAGGTCTTACAAGACCCAGGGCAGGCTGGCCGAGAGCTATATGGCCAATTTGACCGGATTGGAGCTGTTACGCTACGATATCGAAATGGCCGGGTTCGGGCTGCCCGCAAGCCTGGCGTCGGGAGCCACTTACACTGAAGCTGCTTCAGCGGCTTCTCCCGCGCCTCCATACGATCCAACCACTCTCAACGATTCGCCGAGTGGGCCGCCACGAGCATTCGTCCTCGGCACCGGCGCTACAACCCTGGGCGGGAACCACTCCGATGTGCTCGCCATAAAATCGAGCGCGGCCAACATCTTTAATAATCCTACGAGTAAGAAATGGTCTATGATCACCACTGCTCAAGGATCTAATCCACAGGTCAAATCATGGGGAGTTGCCGCCATGGACTTTGCAGCCGGCGAAAATTTCCTCGTTCTCAACAATATCGGCATGCTTCTGCCCAACTCCGCCGGAGCATGGACCCCCTTTCAGTTCGCTTCGGGTTATCTTACCAACGCTTCAGCCATTGGAAGTCCCAGCATTCAGCAGGTCTTTTACATTTATGGCCTCGATAACAGCAACGGTGCGCACAGAATGCCGTTCAACCGCGTGGATTACTACCTGGACAATACAATTACCGCCGATTTACCAAGCAGTTGCAGGCAAGGCACCTTCACCCTGTATCGAAGCACGATCAATCAGGCGGACGGCCAACTCCTCAAGACTCCCCTTATCGACTGCGTGGAAGATTTTCAGGTGGCCTTCGGGCTTGACACCAGTGGGGTGGGCACTCAACCAGTCCAGTGGCAACAAAACTTGAGCATCGCGGGCGTCGCAATGACCGCTTTGCAAATACAGCAGCAGCTCCGCGAAGTAAGAGTATTTCTGCTCTACCAGGAAGGGCTTGGCGATACCGGCAAATCACCCGGTTTCCGGTTTTCCGGCACTTTGAATCTTGGCGACCAGGACATTGCCCACGGCCTCGATTCGGCCAATTACCCGATCCCACCCAACAACTTTCAACAGTTGAGCAGTTCGTCCCTTGCGGGGACCCCCCAACTGAGCAGCTTCACACCCTCCGGCCAAAACGTTCTGTACCGTTGGAAGATAGTTGAAATGGCTGTCAAACCGATGAACCTGCTGAACCTGACAGCCGGGACAACCAGATGAAATTAGACTGACAAAATGATAAACTCGATCAGCAACCAAAAAGGAATAGCCCTGGTTACCACCCTGATGCTGCTCGTACTTGGGTTTGCCGTCGTGGCGATTCTGTTCCGGCTCACTACCCAGGAGACGAAACTGGCCCGTCTTGAGCAAGGCTACACAACCGCACTGGACGCGGCCAAGGCTGGAGCCGACCTGTTCATCTACATGGCGCAAAACTGTGCGCAAAGTCCAACTCACTCATGCGGCAATCCACCCCTGGTGGCAGGTGTGGCAGGCACGCCTTTCGGAACGAGTTATCTTGGCGGCCAGTGTCTTCAGATTAAGTTGTTCAACGCGACATCAACCTGGTCCACAACAGCGGGCTGGAGCACCGCTCCCGGATGTCCATCGCAGGCTAATGCCACAAACAGCGACCCCACCATATATGACATAACCTTTACATTGTCCAATGGAGCTACCCCGTACAAGGTTTACGTCAAAGTCATCGATACCTGGGCAACTCAGAAGACCGGCTCCACTCCGTGCAACAACGGCTGCTACTATTACACGGTCCTCACTCGCGCTCAGGCGCCCGGAGGTTCCGGCCCGCATGCCGACATTCAGTTCGTTTACCGCTACGATCAATAGGGACTCGGGATTGAACAAATCTCGTAAACGTACTTCTTCCGCTTCATGCGTGATCGTACGTCCATCCGGCCCCGCCTTCTCTCCTGTTGTCGTGCAACAATGGATTGGATCGGGCTCAATTTGGAGGGGCATTATAGGCGGCGAATGAACCGGCTTGCTACGACTGGTATTTTATTTTAACATATGTGTGAATTATTTTTCCGGATGGTACACGAGCCTCACGTACTTGTGTGCAGTATGCAAGTCTATCTCACGAGGCTTGATAACCGGTTGCCCATCGGGGTAGAATCACGCGTTCAGGGGGGTCCGTCCACCTTTGCTCCCCCTTTTTTGGTGGTGATCTCTTCCGTACATGACTCGTCACGTGAGATTCGAAATGAAACCAAGGCCGCGTGTTCTGCTCTTCTTTGCCACTATTGCGGCCTGTATCGTTAGTTACGAGGTTTTCGATCTGCCGGCCGCGCGCTATTGCGCGACCGTTGATCACAGAATCAAAGACATCTCCGAGCTGATAACCGAGCTGGGGGTATCTACGCCCTACCTGGCGGCCGCGTTTGCTGGATTTATCTACTTCAATTTTATCAGGAAGAACCAAATCCTGGCAAACACGGCCATTTTCCTGTTCCTTGCCGTCGCCCTCTCAGGGCTTGCCAACGATCTGCTCAAGGTCCTGGTCGGAAGAAGCAGGCCCGGTCTGCTGTTTACTGGAAACATATACGGATTCAAACCCTTTGCGGATCAATTTTATTACGATTATGCCTCGTTTCCATCCGGCCATGCCAATACGATAGCCGCCCTGTGTTATGGACTAAGCCTGGTAACCGGCCGCTTCAAGTATGTCTGGCTGACTATAGCGCTGAC
>JBEKXG010000106.1:0-10298 GCA_049512295.1 Syntrophobacteraceae bacterium | reverse complement strand
CACAACGGGGTCCTCTTCCTGGATGAATTCCCGGAGTTCCGGCGAAACGTGCTCGATCTTCTGCGCCAGCCGCTCGAAGACGGGCAGGTCACAATCGCCAGGGCCGCAATCGCCCTGACCTACCCGGCAAGGTTCATGCTCGTCGGCGCGATGAACCCGTGCCCGTGCGGCTATTCGGGCGACCCGGTAAGGCCGTGCTCCTGCCCGCCAAGGGCCGTAATGAAATACCGGAGCAGGATTTCGGGACCGATCCTCGACCGGATCGACCTGCACATCGAGGTCCCTTCGGTCAAATACGAGCAATTGCGCGCGGAAGGAGAATCGGAGAAGTCTGCGGCCGTGAGGGAGCGGGTGTCCCTGGCAAGGCAGATTCAGTTGAAGCGGCTTCCCGGCGAGGGGATCTACGCGAATTCCCAGATGAAGCCAAAGCACCTGAAAAAATTCTGTCAACTGGACCCCGCAGGGCAGGCCATCCTGGACCAGGCGGTCCGGCAACTGGGCCTGAGCGCCCGCGCATATCACCGGATACTAAAGGTCTCCAGGACCATAGCGGACCTGGAAGCAAAAGAGAACATACGCTCCATTCACCTGCTCGAGGCGATTCAATACAGGTCTTTGGACAGAAGGCTCTTTTGAGTATGAATACAAAGGCGAAAGCGCTTTTGCTGCAAATAATCACGTTTCCGGTCATGGCTCTGGTCTTGTTCGTTCCGGCCGGCACCGGCGCCTGGTTTGCCGGATGGGTCTACCTGGTGCTTTTCGCCGCGTTCAGCATTACCGTCACTCTGTGGCTGCTCAGGCATAATCCCGGTTTGATCGAAGAGCGCATGGGGTTCAAACCCAATCAAAAAACCTGGGATAAGATGTTTATGGTAGCGTTGTACGTCGTTTTTCTTGTCTGGCTGGTCCTGATGCCGCTGGACGCCGTTCGATTCCACTGGTCCCGGATGGCTGCATGGCTTCAAATGGTGGGCGCTGTTGTCCTGCTCTTCTCGTTCTATGTCTTTTATCTCACTTTTCGTGAAAACCCGTACCTGTCAGCGGCGGTACGCATTCAGGAAGATCGAGGACAAACGGTGGTGTCAACCGGGCCATATCGCCATGTGCGTCATCCGATGTACACCGGAGGCTTCCTTTACTTTCTGGGGACGGCCCTTTTGCTGGGGTCCTGGTACGGGGTTTTTTTCGAGCCGATATTCGCGGGCATGATTGCCGTGAGAGCTGTCCTGGAGGAACGCCTGCTGCGGGAGCAGCTAAAAGGCTACGACGCCTATATGGCGCAGGTGAAATACCGTTTCATCCCTCATGTCTGGTAACGCCATTTGCGCTCAAGAAAGTGCATGCACCTCGCGTCGCCAATCTCCAGGGTCTGGCATGCGACCCGGCGCTACGCCCGATAAGCGATGATAAAGAGCCTGCGGAACTGAAACAGGATTCGGCCGTCGTTTTGTGGAGGATACGCCCGCGTGTATCTTTCCAGCAGCAGCTCTTCAAATCTTTTCTTTTGCCCTTCATTTTCCAGCGCCGCCAGAAACGGACGCAGACCGGTCCCTCGAAACCATTCAATGATGGCTTGAGGGCTGTCAACGACGTGGTAGTACTCGGTCTCCCAGATCACCAGGTGCTCAGCCAGCGGCCGAAGCAGATTATAGTAGAAGGACGGGGGTTCTTTTGTCAGCGCGTTCCGCGCCTGCGCCATGAGGTGACGCCAGGACGGGTCGTCGGCTGTTTCGAGAATCTTCCGATGCAGGGGAGATTTGGAGTGCGCGGGCATCTGGACCGCCAGTGCGCCGCCTGAGGCCACTTGAGCGAAAAGGTGAGGAAAAAGAATGTCATGCATCGGCACCCACTGCAAGGCGGCATTCGAAAAAACCAAGTCGAAGGCGCTCTCAGCGCTCCAGGCTGCAATATCTCCAATGAGCCATTCATGATGCGGGTAAGACCCGGAAGCGGCGGCGAGCATGTGCGGTGAGCTGTCCAGTCCCGTAATACGGGCTTTGGGCCAGCGCTGCCGTAAAACGGCCGTGCTGTTTCCCGGCCCGCAGCCCAGGTCGATGATCCGTCCGGGATCAGGAATTGCTATGCGCGCGGTCAAATCCACAGAGGGCTGGGTCCGCTCGCTGGAAAACTTCAAATAAAGATCGGCATCCCACTTCAGCATCTTTTATACAAAGGTCCCTTCAATAAACAATATCCACTGCCCGCCTTGCACTAACACTCTTCCCTGAACAGGAGCAAAGGCGGATCGTAGATTTCGGGAGGCTTCAGGCCGAGCAGTTGCATGAGAGTCGGGGCGACGTTGGTCAGGCCCGGTTCTTTGATTTCCGGGTCGAACTCAATGCAGTCGTCTCCCGTCGGGTCATAGACGATGAACCACACCGGGTTCAGCGTATGTGCGGTTTTGGCCCTGATCTTGCCGTCCGGATAGAGTTTGGGCGTTTTGGTTTTCTTATCGATTTCGAACATTTCTTCGGCGTTGCCGTGGTCAGCCGTTACGATCAGGATTCCCCCCGCTTTCCGGGTGGCTTCCATCAGCCTTCCCAGGCACAGATCGACGGTTTCGACCGCTATCTCGGCCGCCCGATAGACCCCCGTATGCCCCACCATATCACCGTTGGGGTAGTTGAGCCTGATCAGATCGAAGCGTTTCAAAAGGATTGCCTCTACCGTTTTGTCCGTAATTTCGGCCGCCTTCATCCAGGGCCGCTCCTCAAACGGCACCCTGTCAGAAGGAATCTCGATATACTCTTCGAGTCTTTCGTCTATTTTCCCGGACCTGTTCCCATTCCAGAAATATGTGACATGCCCGTACTTCTGAGTCTCGCTTATGGCCATCTGCCGCTTATGATGAATGGACAGGTACTCGCCGACGGTGTGGTCGATGTGAGGCGGTTCAACCAGGTAACGATGCGGAATGTGCAGTTCGGTGTCATATTCCATCATTCCGGCATAGGCTGCTTTTGGGCATGGCATCCGCTCGAAATAAGGAAAACTCTCATCTTCGAAAGCCCGGCTGATCTCGATCGCCCTGTCTCCGCGAAAGTTGAATAACACAACCGAGTCGCCATCCCGGACCGGACCCGCCGGGTTCCCCGATTCATCCTCAATTACGAACGGCGGGAGGTCCTGGTCTATGATGCCCGGTTTTTCCTGCCGGTAAGTCCTGATGGCCGCTTCGGCGGAAGGAAACTTCCTTCCCTCGCCGGCCACATGGGTTTTCCATCCCAGCTCCACCATGCCCCAATCCGCCCCGTAGCGATCCATGGTGATCTTCATCCGCCCGCCACCGCTTGCGATGCGGTAATCGACGTGAGTTTGCTCTCTGAGGTTTTGGAGCAGGGCCTCCAATCTGCTGACGTATTCGAGTGCGGAGGTCTCGCCCACATCCCGCCCATCGAGCAGAATGTGCACGCGTGCCCGCGGCAGTTTATCCTTGAAGGCGAGGTGGTGGAGCATTGCCTCCAGGTGTTTGATATGGCTGTGAATATCTCCGTCCGAGAGCAGGCCTATGAAATGCATCGAGCCGTTGTGTTCAAAGCAGCACCGGACAAGACGCGGCCAGGCGCGACCTTCGAAAAGCCAGCCGGATGCGATGGCTTCATTGACCAGTCTTGCTCCCTGGGGGTACAAGCGGCCCGCGCCCAGAGCATTATGGCCGACCTCGGAGTTCCCCATGTCATGATCTGAAGGAAGGCCGACCGCTGTTCCATGCGCACGGAGCAGCCGGTAACGGCAGTTAGCGAGCAGCCAGTCCAGATTGGGGGTGTGGGCGTTTGCAACCGCGTTCCCCAGCGCATCTTCGCGGTATCCTACCCCGTCCATGATCGTTATCGTGACCGGGCGCGGGGCGCGGTGCGTCAGCAAATTTACCATGCCCTTCATACCTGTTCTCCGCGTTAATGATGTCTAAAGCCTTCTACCTTATATTGGTGTAGGGCACTGTAATCCCGTTTCTCCGCAGATTGAAGGCAAGATCGAAGGCCGCTTCCCACACAACGGTGCCGATCTCGACAAGCGGGAGCGCATCCAGGCGTTTTTTAAGAAGAGCCAAAATCCAGACCGAGGTATCCACAAGGAAGCGATTAGCCTTCATTTCTCAGTACTTCCAGTTCGTCCAGTGTAAACTCGATGTCAAATGTACCCAACTCCCTGCGCAATTGCTCCCGGTTATAATCCCGGATCAAAACCTGGAGTCCCTTTTCTATGGCAGCCCTTTTCGACTTGGCCCCACAAGCCTCCATTGCGGCTTTCAAAAGTTCTTCATCGATCTGCACTGTGGTCTTCTTCATCTCAATACCAGCCAAATTATATAGTTCGTGTCCATCCGGAAACCCAGGGCGAGAACTCCACGCCCCGCGAGGTTTCTGTTCGGAAAGGAGGGATTTTCCGTTCTGGCTAGGAAATCGAGGGGTTGCGCGGAGGCGTACTTGGGTACGCCGCACAAGGAAACCCGAAGATTGACACCGCCAGGGCGGAAAAGGACCCTTTCCGGATGGAAACTAGTTCGAATGAACCAACATTATACATAATCACGGAAGGGTCAATGGAAAATGCAGCGAACAGGGAACAACGTGGACGGGTTTAGAGTGTCGGGTTGTTTCTTCCATCTGTCCTCTGTTCTCGGTGTAAGGCGCGGCGCAATGATTTCACGAATGCGGTTCTCCCGGCAGATCACTTCGTTTTTCGAGCCTTCCAGAAGTGGCCGTGCCACGCCGGGCGGGACGGTAGTAAACATGCCGATCCACATCGAAGAGAAGCCTGGAGTGAGTAAGAGGATCGACACGATTACCCGCTTCAACCCTCGAACCCTCGCGTAAATGGTCATCATCTACCGGTGCATGATAATTTCTGGTCCTCCCATGTCAAATTCCGCACCTTCCGTTTGAGGCTTATCCTCGCTCCCCACCAGGCAGGCGAAGACATCGTTCATGTCTATAAGCTGACACTGCCAGTTCACCGAGGCTCCCAAGGCAGATCACTCTTCGAAGTCCTGTGCGCTCAGCCGCCCATGGAATGAATAATGTACTAGGCAAGATCGATTTCTTCGAGGGTCCGTTCGAGACTTTGCGGCCCGAGCAGGTCCGCTTCGACCGGGTCGGCCCCGGCGCAGCCCATAACTGTCAATCCAAGAGTGTTGACCTTCGCCCGGCTGCGCTCACTTAAGTCGATCAGGGCGCAGCATGGCCGCAGCCAAAAGTCAAGACAGCTCGTGATCTGATTAGGTAATGGACGACTGGTTCGAATCCACGCCTCGCGGAGCGTGGAGAGTAGGCAAGGGATTATAAGAATTCCGAACAAATCCACGAGAATATTCGCGCAAAGAACAGCCGCGATAACCCGCCAGGGTGACGCAGTAGCACGCATCATTCTGGCGGGGAGAAACAGGCGGGAGCCGGGAAACGGATCAGGCAAATTAGAACAGGAAAGGACCTGGATGCTACCTTTCCCGTTCCTAAATATGAATATTAGTTTCGCCTGGGGTTTGCGTTTTCAGGGGCTTCCCGGGCCGTGGCTGCCTGGGCCGCCCCCGAAACCTGGGCAGCGCTGGCCGGATACCACTCAGCGGTCAGGGACCCGGTCTGCACGCCTATACTCCCCCACCAATCACCGTCGTTGGACTCGGCATTGATGTAAAAGGTGTTTGACCCGGCGTTGACCTGTAATACATACCTCACCGTATAAGTCTGGTACGGCAGCCGCCCCGGAGTCAGCGTAAAGATCCACGGGCCTTTTGCCGCCTTGGTTTTGGCAAGGGTCAAGGTCAGGGTGGGTGGGGCATAGCTGTCAAACCATGCCATTCCACTCGCGGTCACGACGACATAGCCGGCAGCCGGGGCATTCAAAGTGACCGAGCCGCAAGAGATCCAGACCCCTCTTCCGGACCGTATGTTGGTCTTCAGTTGTTGGCTGAAGGCAATCGTTTGTCCGGCGACCGCGGGGACAGCGGCGGCAACGACAAGCAGCGCCGCTACGGCAACCACGGCAATTCCCTTACGGTGAAGCTTCATGGGGGCCCCTCCTTAAAATAGATGTTTGTCAATGCCTTCGGCGGCGAGGTCACCGAGACCTCGAACAGGCCCTGGATCGGGTCATCTCTTCTCATTATGCTAAGACGAAACCGAGGGGCGTCCCGGTCTACATAGCAGGATGATTTTTCAGCGTGACTGATACGTAGCCGCATTCAAACGCTGACTGCGCCGGCTTCGGTGCCGGAGCCCCGAGGCAGCATGTGGTGTACGCCTGTGCCGCCTCCTTCTCGCCTCCTTACGATCATATGAGTTGGCGGGAAGAGAGGCCTGGAATTTATGCCGTCCCGTTATTTCCTGTTAATTATCGGATGTCTCCCAACCCTATGAAACATCAGTCAGAAATCGGTCACTTGTGTGCAGATTATACCCAATTACTCCCTTGCAAAATACCCCTTGATTCTTGCTGTAATATCGCCATCATGGACCCTCGGCGCAGTCAAATTTCGATCTAGGCCGGGCCGCACCGGCTATGTTGCGGAGACGCATATTTCACATCCCGGTTGCATCACGGTGTACCAAGTTTGGCGCAGCGAGGCCGGATATTATGTCTAACCCGGCGTGTGCCCACCTGTCTGAAGAAAGAAGGAACATAGCATGAAAAGAATGACACTTTCGGCCATAACACTTCTGTTTGCGCTGCTTGCGCTGCTTCCCGCCGCCCGAACTGCCTCCGCCTCCTACACGTTCCAGACGTTTGACTATCCTTCCAAGGTCAAGGACACTTTTGCGACGGGCATAAATAACAACGGCGAGGTAACCGGGTATTACTCGGTCTCCGGCTTAAGCGACGCCCATGGTTTCGTGAGAAGCGCCGGCGGCTCGAAGTTTACCAAGTTTGACCACCCATCCGCCTCAATAACCGAAGCCTATGGCATCAATGACGGCGGCCTGGTAACCGGGTACTACTACGACGCCGAAAAGAAGTCCCATGGTTTTGTGAGAAGCGCCGACGGCTCGGAGTTCACGCCGGTGGACGACCCCAACGCCATCAATGGAACAATGGCAATGAGCACAAATAACAGCGGCGAGGCAGCCGGGTTTTACAGTCTCGGCCCATTCAGTAACCACGGTTTCGTGAGAAGCGCCGACGGCTCAGAGTTCACGCCGGTGGACGACCCGTCCGCCGTCAGCACCATGGCCACTGCCATAAACAACAGCGGCCAGGTAACCGGGGTTTACAGCGACGCCGGCGGCATATTCAATGGTTTCGTGAGAAGCGCCGACGGCACAAAGTTCACCCCGATTGACTACCCATCCGCTGCCGGCACCTTCGCCACCGGCATCAACAGCAGCGGCCAGGTAGCCGGGTATTACCGGGACGCCGCCGGCTCCCACGGTTTTGTGAGAAGCGCCGACGGTTCAGAGTTCACCCCGATTGACTACCCGACCGCTTTCGGCAGTACCATCGCTTGGGGCATAAACGACAAAGGCCTGGTAACGGGGTATTACTTAGACGCCAAAGGCAAGTCCCATGGTTTCATAGCTACTCCGTCTGCGAAGACCTACTCTATCTCGGGGACTGTAAAAAACGGCAATGGATCGCCTTTCAAGGGAGTCACGATGACCCTTGCCGGGACCTCATCGGCAACGATGCTGACTGGTTCCGACGGAAGCTACTTCTTTTCAGGGATTCCGAACGGGGACTATACGGTTACGCCTTCAATGGCCGGTTACGTCTTCAAACTCTCACAAGCAAATGTCATGATAGTGGACAAAATCATTACCGGTGAGAATTTTTCCGCCATGCCCGCATATTCCATATCGGGCACGGTTAAGGCGGGAGGCAAACCTCTTTCCGGGGTGACCGTCACATCGAGCGGTCCGGCAAAATCCAGCGTCACGACCGGCTCGGACGGGACCTACTCATTCAAAAGTCTTCCCAAGGGTTCGTACACTGTGACGCTTTCGATGACCGGATATTCGTTTGCGCCGTCAAACATTAAGATCGTTTTGAACAAAAACGTCACCGGCCAGGATTTTACTGCTACTGCCCTGCCGAGGTACTCCATATCGGGTAAGGTGACGGCGAGCGGCAAACCTCTTTCCGGGGTGGCCATCACCTTAAGCGGCGCGGCAAGCGGCAGCACAAAAACGGGTGGGGACGGCAGCTACTCGTTCACCGGCCTTCTCAAGGGTTCGTACACACTAACGCCTTCGATAACCGGGTACACGTTCAATCCGACAGGGAGAAATGTCAAGATAACCAACAGGAACGTCTCCAGCCAGGATTTTATGGGAACCAAGAAGTGAAAGAAAAATCCTGAGAACAATCAACGAGGGCGCCGCGCCTGGTCATAATCCAGGCGCGCCGCTTAACATACCAATACAAATATCAGTGCAATCCCAAGGATGTACAGCGTTTGTTTCTTAGTGTGCAGCGAAAGCATAAGTACCTCCTCTATTGGTCTGGAAAAACGTTAAACACCGGATATGTGTGACTGAATCACTGCCCTCGGATTACTTTCTAATAAATACAACTGGTCACCAACAGCAGGCGTTTCGGAAATCCGCTTGTGACCTTTTGCAACCACAAATGAAATGGCTTTCTTTGGGGTAATCCTGAACCTCTAAGTTTGAAATGAGCGGTCCACCTTATTTTGAATGGCGCCTGATGGGGCCTGAGAACTTCCCAATATGCGTCTCTAGATGGCAACTTATGTCCGGGGAAGGATAAGTCAAGGCTACGATCCAATTCTGTGGAAGGGCCTCTTTATTTGTACTGCTGAGCACTTTGGCTATTTATTTGGACCTGAACGAGGATTACTTTACAAAGTTGTCGCAAAACAATTTTCGGGAATTTTAAGAGGAGGAGCAGGTGAGAGTGGAGCCAGTGCAAACGTCGAAGGCCCCTGCCGCAATCGGGCCTTATTCTCAGGCGATCCGCGCCAATGGTTTTGTTTTCGTGAGCGGACAGATCCCGCTAGACCCTGAAACGGGTGAAATCGTAAGTGGAGGCTTCTCCGACCAGGCCCGGCAGTCACTGGAGAACCTGAAACAGGTTCTTATCGCCTCTGGAGCCGGCCTCGAAAAAGTTGTTGCGGTGGACGTCTTTATAACCGATATTTCGCAGTTCGCGGCTTTCAACAAGGTGTATGAAGGCTATTTTTCGGGCCACAAGCCTGCGAGGGCGGTTGTTGAAGTAAAGGGGCTTCCCAGGGGCGTGATGGTCGAGGTGAAGTGCGTGGCGGTTGCGCCGCCCGCATAACCGGGGAATTAGTGACGAAAATCTGGACGCGAATAGATATAACTTGCGGGGCCGAAACCGCCGATATCCTGGCGGTGGAATTGGCCGAACGCTTCGGGGTAAGCGTGGAATTCATTTCCGGCGGCATCCGCGTCTATCTGGATTCCGCCCGGTTTGCCGGGGAGGAGGAGCACCTCAGGCAGATCGTCCGATCGGCCTCCGTTCAGTCTGAGGAGGGCACAATCGGCCTTGCCCTGTCCCAGATACCCGACGAAGACTGGTCGCAGACCTGGAAGGAGCATTTCAAGCCGCTGCGGGTGGGCAGGAGATTTCTTGTCTCACCCACCTGGGAGCCGGTGCCCAGCGGCCAGGGGCGCCTCCTGATTCGAATCGATCCGGGGCGAGCCTTCGGAACGGGCCACCATGAGACCACTCGCCTCTGTCTCGAATGGCTTGAGAATTGCCCTCGGGAGTTGGATTTCAAGTCTTCTCCATTGTCCCTGCTGGATGTCGGGACCGGTTCCGGGATACTGGCAATCGGCGCTGCCCTGCTCGGTTTCGGCAAGGTCGTCGGAATCGACAATGATCCCGAAGCTATCGAGGTGGCCGAAGAAAACATTGTATTGAACGGGCTTTCAGACAAAATCCGGGTCTTGCGTGCAATCCCCGAAGAGGTAAGGGGATCCTTCGACGTCGTTATCTCCAACATTCAGTGCGTGCCCCTGATAAGGATGTCGGAAACGATTGCATCAAAGCTGAGAGATGAGGGCCGGCTCGCGCTGAGTGGAATTCTTGCGGAACAGGCCGATGAGGTTTGCGCCGAATATGAAAAAAGGGGTCTGAGGCCGACCGGTGCGAAAACAGCCGGAGAGTGGGTGCTGCTGGCCTTCAGGAAGGCGTCCCGCGAACGCCCACCGCGCTTGACTTCCGCCTAGTGGACATCTGTCCCTTCTTGAGTGTAGTTAGTTTCCATCCGGAAAGGGTCCTTTTCCGCCCCCGGATCGAGTCCGGGGCAGGCTCTGGCGGTGTCAATCTTCGGGCTTCCTTGTGCGGCGTACCCAAGTACGCCTCCGCGCAACCCCTCG
>JBEKXG010000105.1:0-10324 GCA_049512295.1 Syntrophobacteraceae bacterium | reverse complement strand
AAAAGGAGGGGATCGCTTCGGCCTGTGATTGAGTGGCTCAAATCAGGACCTCTCTCGGTGAAACTGCATTGTCTCTCCCGAATCGGAAATGCCCAAAAGGTTGGCCGCGTTTTCTCCCAGGATCTTTCGCATTGAATCTTCGCTTATCTGAAGATCCCTGACGGCCTGAATGTTTTCTTTGATGGAAGGCACTCCCGGCCAATCAGATCCATAGATCACCTTATGGGAAATTCGTTCGAGTTCAGGGAAATAATCTAAAAGCTTCCTGGGAGGTAGTCCGGAGATCTCCATATATATGTTTTTGTGAAGCCGCGCCAAGGAAAATGCCTTCCGATACCAGAATGGACGGCCACTGTGACATTGGAGCAAGACCAGGTCCGGAAAATCAACCGCCACATCATCCAAATATATGGGATCGCCGTACTTTAGCCTCGCCCCGGTAAATACGGATGAGCCGATATGGAGAGATATCGGGATGCCCAGGTCCTGCGCCTTCGAATACAGCGGATACATCATGGCATCATTTGGGTAATAATGCTGGTAAGTGGGATAGAGCTTTAGACCCCTGAAACCATAGTTTCGCACCAGATTGTCAAGTTCCTCTGCGGGATGCGTGCAAGTGTAAGGATTTATGCTGGCAAATGGGATCAGCCGCCCGCTTTTGGAACAAAATTCCGCCACGTATTCATTTTCCGCTATTCCGGTAGTAATCGGAGCCAGTTCGGCAAGAATCACCGCGTAATCGATTCCGGCTTCATCCATCAAACCGAGGAACGCTTCCGGAGATGAATAGGTTTTGACCATCCATTCCAGTCGCTCTCCCCAAGCTTTTTGGAGAAGATCCTGTAAAGCCGGGGTCACGATCTTGTAGCGGGCCGTATGGACGTGGAAGTCTATGATGATATTCACCTTCTTGTCTCCGGATACTCACTGGAGTGGTATATCTTCCTTCATCGTTTAACCGCATATGGAGGCATTGAGGTTGAATATCTACCACTTTCGAACAGAAATGGGAACTACGGTGAATTTACTGACCTCTTTGTCGGTATCAGTTACATCTCTCATCTATCTTCAACCATTTGTCCAAATCCACCACTTTCGCATATTCCCGGTATGTGGACAGGCTGCCAACGATCTCTTTGATCGAACCGGTCTCTTTCAGACTCACGACCACCCGTTCCACAGCTTTCATCGCGGCAAAGAGGGGGAGGTACCAATAGAGAACCATCTTCACCCCTGTCTTCTTCCACTGGTCGAAGGTAAAATCAGGTTGGATGCGGAAACAGTCCGGGGCTGCGGCACAGGCCACCAACGGAACTCTTACCTCTCCTGCAAGCCGCCGGTATTCGTCAAAAGGATACAGGTCGCCCACCATGGCCATGTCGGCGCCATTTTCAATGTACAGATTCAGCCTTCTTATCGCTTCATTCACTCCTCCGGCAATTTTGCAGTCGGTCCTGGCTATTATGACAAAGTCGCTGTTTTTCCGCGCGTCAGCCGCGACCCTGATTCTTTTCGCGAACTGTTCCGCCGAAATGAGTTTTTTCCCCGCAAGCGCGGCGCATCGTTTGGGAAAGGTCTGGTCCTCGATGTGAATACCGCTCACTCCGGCAGCCTCGAACATCCTGACGGTTCGGCGGATGTTCATGCTTCCGCCAAATCCCGTATCGGCATCACAGACCACGGGCACACTTACTACTGCGGCTATATTACCAGCCCTCCTGACAATTTCGGTGACAGTGGTCAGGCCGACGTCGGGGCATCCGAGGTCACTGGCCTCGTTTCCCAGCCCGCCCAGGTACGCCAGAGGAAACCCCGCCTTTTCTATGATCTGGGCGGACACAACATCATAGGCGGCCGGCGCGATAATGATTTCTTCCCGCTCAATCAGCTCCCTGAATCCCATTCACCACTCCCATCACCTATGGATGCCACGAGGGTCAATGGAACGGTGCTCGCAGAAATAGCTGCAAAACTTAATAACATGGTGTAAATTCACATTTTCTCCAGCTATTTCTCCCACCACCTGAGCAGGGCGCTCCCCCATGTAAAGCCAGCCCCGAAAGCGGCCAGCACCAGATAGTCGCCCTTTTTCAGCTTATGGTCTCTTTCCATCACCGCTTCGTAGAGAGCGAGCGGAACGCTCGCTGCAACCGTGTTCCCGTATTTGCTGATGTTCGCAACCACCTTGCCGTTTTCGAGACCCATGCGTCTCGCAGCGGCTTCTATGATGCGGTTATTGGCCTGATGCGGGATCAAGAAGGTGATGTCCTTACCGGTAAGGCCGTTTCTTTCGAGAATCTCGGCCGAAACATTCGCCATTTCGCTTACTGCAGCCTTGAACACCGCACGGCCATCCTGAAAGACGAAATGTTCCTTGTTATCTACGGTTTCGTGCGTTGCCGGCCTGCGACTCCCTCCGCCTTTCATGCACAGGTAGTCTCCTCCGGCGCCGTCAATATGCAAAACAAAATCGAGAATACCAAATCCGGGTTCGGTGCATGCCTCCAGAAGCACCGCCCCTGCGGCATCTCCAAATATAACGCAGGTGTTCCTGTCCGTGAAATCGATAAGGGTGGTGATTACGTCGCTTCCTATGACAAGCGCCCTGTTGACTCTTCCTGCCTCTATGAGCTGGGCCGCAGTCGAAAGAGAGAAAAGGAATCCGCTGCATCCGGCTGACAAGTCGAATCCCCAGGCGTTTTTTGCTCCAAGCTCATTTTGTACCAGGCAAGCGGTCGCAGGAAACATCATTTCCGGAGTCACTGTGCCTACAATGATGACGTCCACCTCCTCAGGGCCTACTGCAGCCCTTTCGAGGCATTCCTGCGCAGCCCGAACAGCCATATACGAACATCCCTGACCCGGTTCCAGAATACGGCGTTCCCGGACTCCGGTCCGCGTCACGATCCATTCGTCCGAGGTGTCCACCATCTTTTCAAGATCGCTGTTTGTGAGCTTCCTTTCAGGCAGGAAGCGGCCGACCGAGCGAACATATGCGGTGCGTTTAGTCATTAGATCAATACCTTTACATTACTCCCTTGTAGTATCCACCATCTATCTGGATGGAATCACCCGTAATGAAACCAGCCCGTTCGGACGCAAGGAAAGCGATCAGTGCGGCCACTTCCTCGGGTTTCCCCATTCGCCCGATTGGCATTTGAGATTCCCATTTGCGTATAATCCCCTCGGGCGAATTTCCCTGCTTTTCCGCAACATCGATCGAGAGCTTGCGCACGCGTTCGGTCGCGATATACGCCGGGCAGACATTGTTGACGGTAATGTTATAGGGAGCCAGTTCGTTGGAGAGTGTTTTGGCAAGTCCAACAACCCCGATCCTGATCGTGTTGGACAGAATTAGCCCCTCGATAGGCTGCTTTACGGAAACTGAGGTCATGTTAATTATCCGGCCCCAGCGTTTTTCCATCATCACGGGAACTGCTTCGCGGGTCATTGTGATCGTGCTGAGCAGATTCAGCCGAAAACCCAAATTCCACAACTCCTCGTCAATTTCCAGAAACTTTTTATCTGGAGGACCACCGGAGTTGTTTACCAGGATGTCCACCGTCCCGAAATGCTCCACGCCCTTACGGATGAAATTCCTCGCCTCTTCCGTCACTGTGAGATTGGCAGGAATGCCGATGACCTCGTTATGCGTAATCGACCGGATTTCTTCAACCGCTTTTGGCAGTTCCGGATCATCCAATGCGCAGATGGCAACTTTCGCGCCCTCTTTGCTCAGTTCGATTGCTGTCGCTTTGCCGATTCCTTGACTCGCACCGGCAACAAAGGCAACTTTACCTTTCAAACCGAAATCCATTTTCGGAACCTCCTCACAAAATGAATTAGAACCGATTGCATGCCGAAAAAAAGCAACCGATTGCAGCCCATCTCACATCTTCTTGGTTTTTTTGCAAATCGAATGCGGAAATCTATGCAGGAATGTTAGATGAGATTAAGCTTTGTTTCAATATCAATCTTCAGGTGGGCGCTTTCTAAATTTGCTGTGGCCGGGTTGCCTTTTTCCAGAAAAGCTACGGGAGCCTCGTGAGATTCCCCGCACTGATAATAATGTCCGAAAACATGCCCGCAATGGCTGCGATACCTGCACAGCATGATTCTTGAAAATGAAGCGGGAAGCCCTTCATGCTCTTTGCTTCCCGCTCTATGCCCAGCCCACTCGGCTATTTTCCAGACTGATAGGGATCCCAGTCATTTCCCCAGATTTCGCTGTTGAGCGGCAGCTTATAAGATCTCCTGTCCTCGTAGTTAGGATACCTTCTGTCGCCGTTTTCTCCGCAACT
Organism: Syntrophobacteraceae bacterium; assembly: GCA_049512295.1. Lineage (GTDB taxonomy): Bacteria > Desulfobacterota > Syntrophobacteria > Syntrophobacterales > Syntrophobacteraceae > SbD1. The sequence continues at coordinate 6,020 of JBEKXG010000105.1, read as the reverse complement.
CATAGACACAGGGAATTTCGGCGCAAGCAGACCGTGTTTTCGCGCTTCCCTTTCCAACCATTCCCGGTCGTCGGGATGGGCAATGGAGATCAACGCGGTCGCCCTCTCGTAGCCGCTCAATCCTCTCAGGTTTACGATGCCATACTCGGTGCATACGTAGTTTGCCAGTTGGGCAGGCACATCCACGCTGGACCCCTCCGGAAGAAAAGGAACTATTCTCGAAGTTCTATGTTTGCTCCTTGAGGTCATGGATGCTACACCCCTTCCGCCCTTGGACATGGCGCAGAAGCTGACGAACTGGAAATATCCGCCCGTACTGGAAATGGGCCGCTTTTCATAAAAGCCGGCGCACTGCTGTCCAAGAAGGTCAACGGCTACACAGTTGTCAATGGCGATCATGTTGTCGATCCGGCTCAGGACCTGAAAGTTGTTCGTATAGCCGATGTCATACGCAGCCAGATGTTGATTGTGATTGACCGTGTCGTAGTACCACTGCACGTCCACCGGGAAGGCAAACGTCCACACGCTCTTGTGCCGGTCGATACTCTTGTATGCATTGGTGACCTGGCCGGATTCGATCAGCCTGATCAGACCGAAATTGAGCATTTCCGTGTGAATCCCCAAGTCTTTAAAGCCCGCGTTCTCCATCGCCGCTACGCATGCGGAGGGAAGTGAGCCGATGCCGAGCTGCACTATGTCACGGTCTCGCATGATGCTCATTACATGCTTTGCAATAGCTTCTTCTTCAGGCCTTGGTTTGATACCGCGCTCATTGATCTGAGGCCATTTGAATTTTTCGCAGTCGACCTCGACCCAGTAATCTATCTCGTCGATATGAATAGTATTGAAGCGCCCTCCCTCTGCCCAGGGGTAATCGCTCCTGACCTCGAAAACGATTTTCTTGGCGGTCTGTCTGAATATGTTGCAGTTGTTTGTGCCGTAGGACATGTTGAAAAAGCCGTGCTCGTCCGGCGCCGTTGCCGCATTGAACCACCAGTCGATACCGCGCTTTTCGCGCACGGCATTGATGAATCTGTAATGGTGTGCCCACATGCCGTACGACCAACCCCAATGAGCCCAGTCCGTCACGTTATTGGTATCTCGGGCCTTACGGTTCCATGGGAAAAAGAAATATTCATGAATACAGTGATATTGCTGCTGGGGATCGATTTCCTGCAGTTCGTGGTGGGGATAGAACTGGGCATACATCCAGAATTCGATATTCCTCAGATCGGCGGGACCAGGCCCCAATCTCCTCGCCACGGCATCGGTACAAACGGTTGAATCTCCGCCGACGCTTCCGTTGTTTATCCAGTCTCCTGATTTTACCATATCTGCAATCTGCTGCGGGGTCCTCTTTTTGTCGCGAATCTTCTGCTGAACCGGTGTCGTCATGGAAAACCCTCCCTTTAGTGTTGCGTTCTAGGGGTTACTCGACATTTACTCAGGGGGTGAGTCCCCTCCCCATCATTCCGGCAGAAGCCGGAAGCCTGCGCATTTAAACTGTTAGATAATGAAAATCGTGATCCATCTTCTCTTCACCGAAAGCGAAACAATGGGCTTTCAGCGGTTCGCCGGAGCATTAAAAGCCGATTGGATGAAGGTCGCCATTTCCGCTCCCATCCTCGTGAGATAGACTTACTAACTAGTTTCCATCCGGAAAGGGTCCTTTTCCGCCCTGGCGGTGTCAATCTTCGGGCTTCCTTGTGCGGCGTACCCAAGTACGCCTCCGCGCAACCCCTCGATTTCCTAGCCAGAACGTAAAATCCCTCCTTTCCGAATCGGAAACTGTTAGTGTTTCAACCGGGGTTTCCGGATGGACACTAACTACACTCAAGAAGGGACAAATGTCCACTGTGTTTATTAACCATACCGGCGTCGCGATTGCTTCAAAAAGTGATGCGTTTAACAAGGCAAAAGCCCGCTTCGCGAAAAGCTGCGCACGTTAGAAGCTAACATGCTCCGCTTTGGCGCCCCTTAATATGCGTAAATCCCACAGGACGTAAGGCGTCCCGCTACGCATGTCCATCAATCGCGGCGGGCTTCTGCGGGACGCCTTCCCGACAGGCTCAGATATTCTTTTCAGACTGCATTTGCCTTCCACCCCTTTGACACCGCAGACCTGCTTAGCCCCCCTGTTTCACTGGTTTAACCTGCTTTGCCTTTGGGCGCCACTGCCTGTTGGCCGTAACGGTCGGCTTTCCTGGTAAATTCCTCTCGGGTAAGCTCGCGGGAAATGATAAGCCGCCGAATCTCGCTCGTACCCGCGCCGATTTCGTATAGCTTGGCATCCCGCCAAAGCTTCTGGACCGGAAATTCGAGGCAGTACCCATAACCGCCATGGATCTGGACAGCGTTGTCACAGACCCGGGTGGCGCTTTCAGCAGCAAAAAGGATGGCCGAAGCGGCAAGCTTGGTGAGCTCGGTCCCTTTGCCTCCCCTCGCGGCTCTTTGAGCGGCCTCAGCCGCCCGATACACGAGGAGCCGTGAAGCTTCCGTGAGGGTGTACATGTCTGCGAGTCTTTGTTGCACCATCTGGAAAGAGGCAATGGACTGGCCGAATTGTTCACGCTCCACCGAATACCGGATGGAGTAGTCCAGGGCCTGCTGCGCCATACCAACGGAGCCGCCTGCCAGGACTATCCGCTCTATGTCCAGTCCGCTCGTCATCACGTTTACGCCTTTGTTCTCCGCACCAACAAGGTTTTCAGCCGGCACTTCACAATCCTCGAAGATGAGTTCGGCTGTCGGAGAGCCGCGCATGCCGCATTTTTTGAGCTTCCGCGCCACGGCAAAACCCGGGAAATCCTTTTCCACTATGAAGGCGCTTATCCCCTTCGCCCCCAGCTCCGGTGAGGTCTTGGCATACACCAGGAGAGTGTCGGCAACAGGACCATTGGTGATGAACATTTTGCTCCCATTGAGGATGTACTTGTCTCCTTTCTTGACTGCACGGGTACGAAGACTCATGGCATCCGAACCGGCGCTCGGTTCGGTCAAGCCCAACGCACCGATTTTTTCGCCGGAAATCAGGGGCGGCAGGTACTTTTCCTTGAGCATATCATTTGCATTCTTGGAAATGTTATTAGCACACAGGTTGGAATGCGCCCCATAGCTCATGGCCAGCGCGGGGCAGATACGGCTCATCTCCTCAATGGCCAGGGTCTGCATCATCACATCGCCACCGAGTCCACCATATTTCTCGTCGATGGTGATTCCCAGGATGCCGATCTCGGCGCATTTCAGGAAAAAATCGGGAGGAAACCAATCCTCGTCATCGATTTTCTCCTGCAACGGTCCCAGTTCATTTACAGACCATTTGTAGACAGTCTCCTTGATCATGCGTTGTTCATCGGTAAGTTGAAAGTCCATAGTGCACCTCCGGGAAAAATGAGCAGTGATTGTTCAAAATAGTCTCCAACAGGATGAAAACGACTCAACTGCAAAAGTGACGGCGCGCGGCTCGCGTAATCACTGACCGGATTTGCCGATCACAAGTCCCTGGGGATCTACTTCCTCCCTGAGAATCTTTAACTCTTTGTCAGTCGGTTCCGGCGTTTCCGGCAAGGGGTCAACAAAGAGCATCTCGAAACTGGTATTGTCGATCACCTGCTCTTTGGTTATCCCGGGGTGCAGGCTTTCCACGCGCATTCGCTTGCTTTCAGGATCGTATCCCATCAAGGCGAGCGTGCTTATGACCTTATAGGGTCCGCAGCCCGCAGGTAATCCGGCTCGCTCCCTGGCGCCAGGGCCGGTGAGATAGCCGGGGGTAGTCAAAAAATCCAACTTTTTGACAAACCTTCGCTTGTCGTGTGGCGTGATGCTAAGTGTCTTCCAGCATAGGCTAGCCAGATCGTTTGCTCCCCCACTGCCTGGTAAACGCACCTTGGGGCGGTAGTAGTCAGTTCCGATCATCGAGGAGTTGATGTTCCCATACATGTCGATCTGGGCCCCGCCCAAAAACGTATAGTCAACGGTGCCCCTCTGGCATGCCTCCATGATCACATCCATACTGGTGTGCAACAGAGCGTCAGTCTGCGTGTTGGAGTCGGCAACGGAAATAGGCAGCCGCTGCAGTTTCGGCGCAATGCCGCCGGCCTCGAACAGGATGACCAGGTTTGGCGCCTCGGTCTTTTGAGCAAGCATTGCGGCGGCCAGCGGCATACCAGTACCGATGACCGCTGTCTTGCTGTCTTCGAGCTGGCGGGCAGCGACGCACACCATCAGTTCCATAAGGTTGTAGCGTTTATTATTTGATTTCATTGGCTTCCTCCCCTTGAAGGCATGGGAGTTTCTCCATATCGCCGCAAGGGTTCGAGTTCGCGCAACTCCGCCATCCGCGATTCCCCGCCCTTCAGTTCCAGATATTCTGCGAAATCCCTGACGCCATAGATGTACTTGTCGACGAATTGCTGGAAGGTCTTGGGATCTTGCTCGGCCTGCATCCATTCCGCAAGGTGCTCTTCATCGGAAAAGTACTCGTAGGGCATGTTCCCTGGATAGCTGCCATATGGAATATGGCAGACGGCATCGGCGAGCCAGAACGGCACAAGGGTTTTGAGGGGCTCCCTGCGAATCTCATCGGTATCGACCAGGTGCTCGGTACTGATGATAACGCGCTTGGAACTGCGCCCCACGTCGTAATCGGCAATCGTGATCCCGTCGAGTTGGCAGTTGCCGTAAATGTCCGCCCGGTGCACATGGATAATTCCCACGTCGGGATAGAGCGCCGGAACGGCCAGGAGCTTTTGTCCCGTGAAGGGACACTCGATCGTTTTCGCGGCGCTGTACTTCATGACATCAGTTCCAAGAAGAACACGCGCGGGCAGGAAAGGAACACCCATCGCAGCCGCCTTGTAACGCCATGCGAGGGTGGCATTGGACCATTCGGTCATTTTTACTTCGCCGCTCTCCATGTATCGCCGGGCGTTGGGAGAGAGCCCCCTCAGCTCCAACCCGACTATGTAGGCGATATCGCAGCGGTTGAAACACCGGCCGGCTGCCAGGATCTGAAAATCATGGGTGGCCGTGTGGCCGGCCAAGCCGAGGTTCTTCTTGCCCTGACGCACAATTTCATGGAGGACTGCGCTGGCAATCCTTACTCCGCCGAAACCACCGGAGGCAACGTAATCACCATCATGTACAAACCGGCTCACAGCCTCGGAGACACTCATCAGCTTGTTCGTCATGGTGCGCGGTTTCTGCCTGAAAAACGACCGCGCCTCTTCAACATCGGGGGAAGAGAAGAGTTCTCCCTGTGGAGTTATAGATGGGACTTGTTCATTCATGGTATCCTCCCTTATCGTGATGGCTCATCTTTGCTTCACTTGGAAGAGCGCGCACCCTCCGGGGACATCTCCCAGGCCCCGGGTCCCCACTTCTCAGGTAGAACGGCCGCAGCGGGCCATTCGGGGGGTACAAGCTGGCCGGGTTTTTCGCCCACTTTCTCGATGAGTTTTGCCAGGCCTGGCCGGGCGTATTGCCGATGCCCCTCTTTCAGAGTCCGTCCGTTAATGACGGCCTCGGAACGCAGCCTGCGGCCTATGGTCTTCTCCATTTTCGCTCCGAGCCACAAGACACGATTCACATCGTAGCCATGCTCGATTCCCAACTCGTCGATCATAACCACGAGGTCCTCCATGGTTATAAGGCCCACGTACCTCGGATCGTAATAATATTCGCCAGTTCCCCTTACGGGACAGTCGTCGAGGAAATTGGCCGGCTGTCCGCCCAGGCCGCCAAGGGTCCCCTCGAAACGGCAAATACCCGCATGGAGGGCCGCCAGGATCGAGGCCGATGCAACACGCTTGGTCTCATGCAGATGGCAGAGATGGGCCTCAGGATCGGGCATGGCGTCAAGGACCATCGAGAAATAGCGGTAGACTTGTGCTGCCGATGCGGAGCCGTCGTGGTCGGCATGCTCGATGTCGTGGGCGCCAATGGAGAGAAAGCGCTTTGTGAATTCCACAGCATCCTCGAGCCTGGTTGCGCCGGTGATGGGACTCCCCCAGATGGTGCTG
>JBEKXG010000104.1:0-10424 GCA_049512295.1 Syntrophobacteraceae bacterium | reverse complement strand
CGTCCGGCCCTGATGTAATGGAAAAACTTCCAGCCTTCAATCCAGTCCTTCTTTTTAGTAATCATTGCCGCGTGCACATTCAGACCATTTCTATTTGCTTTTGATAAGGCAGGTTGTGCGGGAGGGTTCGGCATCCAGCCGGTGAGCCTGCCGTTCTGAATTGCTGCCAAAATGACGATATGAGGATTGGCGGATAAGAACCCCTCAGATCAGGTAGAGGGCATTCCAGCTAATTTTCGCGTTTTACAATAGTCTGTTACAGCCCTTTAATATGCCTGTGAAGCTCGACAGTGTTCTTCAATCGCGTACGGTCGCGGTCTTTTCGGATCTGTTCAAGTTCCTGCCAGAGGACAAGCAGGCCTGGATCGTCGTGCCGCCTGCCTGAGCGCTTGGCTTCGATCATGCTGCGGTATATGAAGATCATTCTGCTGACAAGTTCCACGGGGTACTCGCGGCCCTGGACTTTGAGAGTGTGAAGCCCCAGGTCCATGTACTTCCAAAGCTCCGCCCCGGATATAACGAACGCCACATTTGGATTGCGGCGGATACGCTCGTTAATGCACTCGATCTCTTCAGGCTTTTTCCCCCTCTGGCCGAGCACCTTTCGCCTCTGCTCATCCGTAAGCAAACACAACCGGAAGCAGCTTCCCGACCGGTCGGGCGATCCTTCGAATTCCACGATTTCGTTGCCATCTTCATCCCAACACCTGCGCTGGATATAGCAATCACTGATCAGTTCATGGAACGAGCAGTTCCCGACCCCTCCTACGCAGCGGTTGCCGTGAATCAGCACCTCCATGGCTGCACCGAGGGAATCCGCCGCGCCTTTGAAATTCGCGAGCTGCTCAACGGTCTTGATCTCGGTGCTGACCACCACCTGTGTGGCGCCGTATTCGAGGTACTCGGCAATCTTCTCGCGCGTCTGGATATTACGCCCCACACTGGCGTGAACCACCAGTGCGGGGAAATTGTCACGCACCATCTGCATCACGAACGGGGTCTTTACGATTACGCCCTCAATCCCCCATGAGGCGTATTTTGCGATTTTTCCCAGAAGCACCATTGCCTTCTCGCGAGGGACATCCGCGTTAATGGCGATCCGCACCTTCCCCCCGAATCCGTTCGCGATCCGCACAGCCTCGCAAATCTGTGAGTCCTCCAGCTCCCAGGCGCTCTTCCTGCGGCTAAACCCCTTGGAGCCTACGTAAACGGCATCGGCGCCATTGTCGAAAACGGCTTTCACCATTTCCAGACTTCCGCCGGGCGCCAGTAATTCGTTCATGAATTTCTCCTCACATCAACAGATTCCGGAACATCTTGAAACCCCTTTCGACAGGCAGGAGGCCACCTCGTACCCTCTCTGAGAAAAAGCCCTCCAACGCCGGCCGAAAGGAGCAGTAGAGTGCTGTGCAAAAGTGCAAACATCAGGCGCTTCCATCTAATTCGAGGGAAGCAATTCTTCCCGGGAAATCAACCCTCTATAAGATTAAAGAACTGGTCAACCGGAAGAGCTTTGTAGACTTCGTACGAAACCGTGCCGCGCTGGAGCGTGTTGATCATACTCTTCACTCTGGATTCCTCGTCCGGGAATTCAGCGATGATAAGATATTCTCCCTGGGATACGATGTAATAAGCTGAAATGATTTTGCCTCCGGCTTGCTCGACATTTTTCCTGCCGAGTTCGAAGCGTTCACGTGATTTTTTGATCTCTCGGTTGCCTTCCGCTGTAAATTTCAGAAAAGAAGCATAGACTGGCATAAGTGTCCCCTTTTTGAGAGAAAAAGTTAGTAGCCTCACGGCACACATAAGCCGCTGAGCGGCCTCGAGGCCCCTCCGGTAGAATCCGCAGGAGAATGCGCCGCGACTTGCCCGCCGACCGGAGCGAACCACCAGGCGAAAGAGCAAAAAGAATGCCATAGGCACTGCACAACCAGGCCAAGTCATACGGTGTAGCTGTTCGGGATCTGGAGCGATACCTGGACCGCCTGCATGCCCGATAACCTCGCCAACGACCTGACACTTTTAACTTGACATTTGTTTTTAGCTTGTTAAGTGTCATATAGCAAGTATAAGTAACAGTTCCTGTTCTCTCAGAGGCGCGAGATCAGGCGCTGACACCTCATCCGGGCGAATTTTCCAAATCCTTTATCTCCACTGTTGAGTAGAGACTCTTCCCAGCGGGCTGCCATACCCTATCGCGTTCCTTGGAATCCAGAAGATGCCGATGCTATCCGTGCGGTTTGGGCCTACGGCAACGGGAGCAGCGAACACTCTACCCGGACAAAGGATACCACCATGGAAGGTATATCGGAACATCAGAATTGTTTTCTGATCGATCTTCGGAAACGGCAGGCCTGGTGCAGATCTTGCCGGGCGCTGTGCAGACGGCTCGATTTGCCCGAGTTCACCCAGTTCTGGTGCGGCAATCGCGGCTGCGATAACAGCGGGGAGGTCAGGCTCTGTCGAGACGGTACATGGAGCATTCACTGTTTCGTTGAAAGCTGGTTTGGCAATGGATGCAGCAAATTCGCATCCAGGCTCCTGGCTTCCAGGTCCGCGCCGCCCTGCGGTCCCGACCCTAACGCCTGAGCGGCGCAATGGACAGGAAGGTCTTCACTCTTTAGCAGCACACAGAGCCGCACACATCATGAAATCCCGGTATTGGCAGCCTGGCGATTACCGGACATCCGCGCAGGAAAGGCACATGAGGAAAAAAACACCCCCCCAGTCCGATCCTCTTTCATTTGAATTGCTATTCCAAAGTCTGCATGAACCCATGTTTACCTGCGATTCAAGTCTTCGCATCCTTCAGGCAAACGAAGCTTTTTCCATGCTTTTTAAGGACCATGGCAGGCCCTTCGTTGGAAAGCTTTGCCATGAGCTGTTTGCCGGCAACCACTGCGAGGATTTTGCTATACGCTTCGAGGAGGTCTTCAGGACGTCAAGAGCGCGCTCATGGGACATTTCCCTTCCCCTGTCCAACGGGACATGGGGCATGTTCGAATTCACCGCCTCCCCAGTGCGGCACGGCGACGGGCCGGTTACCAGGGCCATTGGACATGCGCACGATATTTCCAAGCGCAAGAGCCTGGAAAAAGAGCTGACGGCATCCGAAGAAAGATATAGAAAAATAGTCGAGACTGCGCGGGAGGGCATTTATATCGTCGACAGTGAGGCAAGGATAACTTTCGCCAACAGGCGGCTGTCGACGATGCTCGGCTATCACCCTGACGAGATACTCGGCAGATGCATTTTCGATTTTATGGAGGAAGCTTCAGAAGAGCTGGGGCGTACAAAATTCCAAAGGCGCCGGCTCGGTTTATCTGACACCTTCGAGTTGAAATTTATCAGAAGAGGCGGCGCCTGTGTTTATTGCCTTGTCTCGGCTTCGGCCATAATGGAGGACGGAGTTTTTCAGGGCGCCCTGGGCATTTTGACAAATATCACGTGCCTCAAGGACATCGAGGCCGCCCTGCGTTCGGCAAAATCCTTTTCCGAGAAGATCATCAACAGCATCACCGACGAACTCATGGTGGTTGATCCATCAACTTACCGGATAGTGCAGGTGAACGATCATTTTCTTGCCAGGACGATGTTTCAGAATGCCGATGAACCCTTAGGCAGGACCTGTTACGAAATTCTGTTTGGCAGGAGTATTCCGTGTCACGAAGAGGGAATTTTCTGCCCGGTGCGCAAAACCTATGAGACAGGCCAACCTCACCTGTTAGATACGATTCATCCGGAACTGATGCAGGGCGGAAGAGTCAAGCAGATCGCTACATACCCGATTATGGACGACCGGGGTAAAGTTGACCTCGTGATCCGAACCGAGCGGGACCTCACGGAAAAGAAGAACCTGGAGCAGGCCCTGGCCCTTCGCTCGGAGCAACTGGTCCGCACGCAGCGCAGACTCGAAGAGCTGTTCGATCTGTCCCGCGAGGTGGGGACAAAGGCCACCTTGGCTGATCTCGTGCAGTTCCTCCTGGATTTCACTGTAAAACTTCTTCCCGGCTCGGAACCGGCCTTTTTGCTGCTTGACTCCTCGGGCGAACAATTCCTGCGCTTTGAGGATTGTGAGCCAAAATCCATTGAGAAACTGCTGCGGGTTTTGCAGAAGCTCGAACTATTAACCCTTACCTCGAAGCTTGTCCATGAGATCAAGAAATACAAGGTCAAGGACTTCATCGGTCCCTCGGACCGCTCGCAGGTATTTCCTCTTCTCAAGATCGTCGCCGAATCCGACCCCACATGGTCGGCCATCCCTCTTTTCGTACGCAGGCAATGCATCGGCCTGCTCTTTTTGGGATCAAAGACCTTCAACCGATATCCGCCTGAGGACTTCAGGTTCCTCGAGGCGCTGTGCGAACAAGCTTCGGGACATCTCAGAAATCTCGTAATGCATGAGGCGGAAGTCAAAACCCTGAGATCCCAAGTCACCGAACGCTCAGGATACGCGGACATTATCGGCCAGAGCAAGGCCATGCAGGAAATCTATGAACTCATCGACCTCGTTTCCTGCTCCGATGCCACCGTGCTGATAACAGGTGAAAACGGAACGGGCAAAGAACTGGTCGCCCATGCCATCCACACCCAGAGTCATCGACGAAAAGGCCCCTTTGTAGTCGCGAACTGCTCCGCTTACTCCCCCGCACTGCTCGAGAGCGAGATATTCGGCCACGAAAAAGGTGCATTCACAGGCGCGACCCATCAGAAAAAAGGCCGGATCGAACGCGCTCATGGCGGTACGCTGTTTCTGGACGAAATCGGCGAGATAGCTCCTTCCGTACAGATATTCCTGCTGCGGTTCCTTCAGGATCATTGTTTCGAAAGAGTCGGCGGGGAGAAGGTCATTGCGGCCGATGTCCGGGTACTTGCTGCAACTAACCGGGACCTTCAGCACGAGGTCCAGGCCGGCCGGTTCCGGGATGATCTTTTTTATCGCCTGAACGTAATCGCAATCCACCTCCCGAGTCTGAGGGACCGCAATGAAGACATTCCCCTGCTGGCTATGCATTTCCTTGCTAAACACAATCTTAAGGAACACAAAAATATCCGGAACTTCTCACCCGGCGCCATGCAGACCCTTATGAATTATGACTGGCCCGGTAACGTCCGCCAGCTCGAAAACGCTATCAGCCATGCAGTCGTACTGACTCCGGGAGAACTGATCCGCAGAAAGCACCTGCCAAGATTCCTGTGGGACACAGGCGCGAGCAAAGCTTTGACCTCTCTTTACGAGAGTGAACGGGGACTTGTGCTCAGGGCGCTCCAGAAATCCAACTGGAACAAGCATGATGCGGCCAAGCGCCTTAAAATCAGTCGAAGCACTCTGTACAGCAAAATGAGGCGATTCGGACTGGTGGAGGATTCCAATGTGAAGTGTCTGGACGGACACTAGGGGGGTCGATTCTTAAACAGGTCCCCTAAATCCTGATTTTGGGAGCTTTGCACCTGATTTCACTAATAATGGGGTCGTATTTTGTACACTTTTCCGATTCCGGTCCGCCGCAAGATCGGTAGGGAAAAATTTTTGTTAAGTCAAAAATATTTTTTTCCGATTATTTTTGTTTCCACCAGCCCGGGTTTTCCCACCTCCAGGTCTTGCGGCGGCAACAGAATTTTTAACCGCGAAGTTTACGAAGAGCCCGTCCTGACCCGGCCAAGTCACGAAGAGGATCATGCTTGTGCCGGCTGGTTACGAAGAAACCTTAATCGGCCCTACAATCTTTTTCATGGTTTGGATGTCTCCCCGGATACATGAAAGACTGAGCTGAACTGTTGGCCGTTGATTCCAGGCAGGCATGAATCTTGTAGGAACTTCGGGAGTTTTTATAAGTCTCATATCTTTACGGCAAGATGGGGTTTGCAGTTACGTAAATCTCGGCAGGTCCATTCACCAGAGCAATTTTTCGATTCCAGTGCTATTCATACCTGATCCTGCTCCCTTCTCATCCTGAGCGTCCTGTCCCCTTCATGTGCAGGGCTGCGGCCCCCACGGGGGAGGCTGTTGTTTTCGACCCTTGCAGCGGCCAATTCGTCTGGTGACACGGCACAGACAGGGAAGGCAACTGCTTTGCAGTAATGTTGAGAGGCTACATGATAAAATCGACCGCCGAAGAGCACTAAGGGTCCCGCGAGGTCTGACATTTTCTCGGTGATCTTTTGTAGTTCAGAGTTAACCCTTAAGATACGCAAACTGAACATAAGCTCTACCGGGAATCAATTGAGGATTCCGGATACGGCTATTACCGTGAATATAGATTGAAAGGAGGTGGTAAAGGGACCACAATTTCCCATCATGAGTTCTGGCTCTTTTACGGGAGAATGATTTTGTATGGAAGTCCTTTCTCACCGGGACAAATCACGCGAGCCAGGCCGGTTGCTAAACCAAGTGGTGGCGCTGAAGAAAAACCATCGCTTTGTGAACTCAGAAACAGAGGTCACCACGAACAAGGGAGGTCAAAGATGCCGGAAAAGCGAGATATCGAAATAAACAGCCGGGCCGATACCATAGGCCTGATGGATCTGGATGTAAGGCCATTCCCGGTTACCCCGCCGCCTTCATATGAACAGGTTAAGCCGATATATGAGAGAAGAAAGGCGCTGGAGTTCTGTGATTGGGCTGAGGACAACCTGAGATTTGAAAAACGATACCAGAAAGATGAAGCTCTGACAGGATTGAGGATTTTGGACATCGGCCTTTGGCGGCTGGGCCACAAGTTTTGCGCCTCTCTTTATGGGGAAGCAGGGGCGGAGGTCGTCTCAATCGAACCGCCCAAAGGCGATCCTTTGAGGAAGCTGACACCTTTCGGCCGCGAAGAGTACCTTCTCAAAAATACGGAAAGCGGCGAAAAATGCGGCATGGAATTCGTGAACGAGACGGTGAACACCCACTGCGTAACCCTCGATGTTGAGACCGCTGAAGGACAGGAAATTTTCAGGAAAATGGCAATGAACGTCGACGTCCTGATCGACGGGATGCCTCCGGGCTTCATGGATGGGCTGGGTATCGGGTATCGCCAGCTCAAGGCAATCAACCCCAGAATGGTCTACGTGTGGATTGGCATGCTCGGCCAATGGGGCCCCTGGAAGGACAAGCAATCGAAGTTCGGCCAGTGGATGATCGAGCCATTCGCAAGCGCCGCAAATTCCTGGATCCACAACACCGGCCTGGCCCAGGACCTGCTCCCCCGGGGCAAGGGCGGCGACCCGACACGCGCCGGCATTTGGCTTGCCGACTATGTGGCAGGCGCCCAGGCTTTCCTTAACTCCACTGCGGCCCTTTACTGGAGAGACGAATTAGGCGGCACCGGGCAGATGATCGAGGTCAGCGGCGCGGAAGCCTTGATGGATATCCTCGACTTCGATATCACATGGTACGGTTTCAATGCCAGTATCAAGGCCCGTACCGGCGGCTGGGATGCCTGCCTCAACCAGTACGCCTGGAACCCCTGTAAAGACGGCTACATGATGATCGGCGGCCAGACCGACAAGCTCTGGTATAATATTGGTTTTTGCCTTGAGCGTGACGAACCCCAGTTCGGCCGGCTGATCCACGAGGACCCCCTTCTCAAGGAAATGGCGGCCAGGAACGCCTTGCACGCCCTGATAAAGACCTACACCCTGACCGCGCGGTGGCTGAGAGACACCAACCGGGTGGAAGCGGAAACCAAGCTGCTCGAGTACCAGGTTGCGGCCGGGCCCGTTCTCTACATCGACGAGGTCTGCGAATTCCCCCACTTCAAGTATCGGCCATGGATTTACGTGCATGAGACCGATTACGGCCCGCTGCTGATCGCTTCGAGTCCGTCGTCCTACCAGGTTCGCGCTCCTTTCAGGTGCAAGTGGATGGGCAGAGATATAGGCTACGATAACTACGAGATCTATTTGAAATGGACTGGAATGGGCCAGACGGCTGTGAATGCAATGAAACAGAAGGGGGTGATATAATGGCACAAGATCCAAGAGTAACACGCATGGAGGACCTGCCAGGCCCCAAGAGCAAAGGTGAAATGGATGAGTTCAAGATGCCCTACGAGGAGTACTGCAAGAAACTCTTCGATGTAGGCAATGAACACACCAAGCCCAAGCCTCTTAACGGGATTCGGTGGCTGAGCTGCACAATGTATATCTTCACGCCTCACGCTGTGGCCAACCTGGCCGAGTTGGGGGCCGAGGTCATCAAGCTCGAAATACCGAGGATGGGTGAACCCATGCGGCACACATCTCCTTTCAACGAAGTTTATCTCTATCCGTTTCACGATATGCGCCCCATGACCGGCACCGGGCTTGGTTACACAAACGCCAACCCCAACAAATATTTTGTTACGATGGATTATCACGTCCCCGAGATGAGGGAGGTATTCTACAGCCTGGTGAAAAAATCCGACGGGCTCACCGAGCTATACCGGCCGGGCACCCTGGACAAATGGAAAATGAGCTACCGGTATCTGAGTGAAATCAATCCCAGGTTCATTTACGTTTGGGGCGGCGGTTTCGGCTACGGTCCCAAAGTATTCGGCGGTTCCTACGACATCCTGGGCCAGGCCCACGCCGGACTCGCCTCGATAACCGGCATGCACGAGTACATGGGCGGGCATTGCTCCAAGTGCACCAACTGGGTCATTGACTGGCAGTCGGGCACCCTTATATCCTGCGCCATTATGTCGGCCATCCACCATCGCAGAAAGACCGGGCTGGGCACCATGATAGAATTCTCCCAGGTGCAGGTCCCGACCCGGATGCTCGGGCATACCACGACGATGTACGGCAAGTTCGGCATTGTCCGCCAGCGCTGGGGCAACTGGGACACCCAACTAGCGGCGCACGGCATCATTTTGTGCGGCAAGTCCGATTTCCCCGATGCCGAAAATCCGCAGGATAAGTTCGATGCCAGATATGTCATGGTCAGCGCCTTCCAGGATGCGGACTTCAAGGAACTGTGCGCCATTACCGGGCTAAAGGAGCTCTACGAAAAGTACAAAGCCCACAAGCACCGGGTCGAAGGCGAAGCCCAGGTGGAGATTTACACTGCTTTGGAAAGATGGGCCGCAGACAAGAGCAGGTCTCAGGTGGCCAAGATTCTCACCGATGCAGGTCTTTTGGCAGAACCCGTTCGAAACGACCGCGAGGTCTACGAGAGCCCGCATTACCGGGAGAGAGGCACTGTCCGATGGATGGACGATCCCCTGTTCGGTGATTTGGTGGTCCATGGCGGCTACAGCACCGGGTTGATGGAAAAGAGCCCCAGAAGGATTAACTGGCATTGGCGTCCGCTGGGTGCAGACAACAAGAAGATCTACCGTGATTTGCTCGGTGTTCCGCTGACCAAGATTGAAGAATGGTATAAGAAGGCCTACATTTAAGAGGAGGCTCCCGTGTGTGATATTATTTGGTGCAAGAAAGAAGTGGGTGGAAAACCATGTGACACGATCAACTACCTGGACCCCTACTGCTTCTGGAACTGGGAAGGCACGATCAACTGCGCCGAGTGCGGTACGGTCTATTACATCCACATGATTCAGGGCTTTATGTATCAGGGACCTGATGAACGACCCGGAGAGAAGCCGGACACCTCACCCCTCTACGCGGACAAGCCTTATGACGGTTATTCCAACTACAGACCGGGTTCGGAAGGCCGGACCAGACCTTTCCAGTGCATTCCCAGAGCAAAATTGCTGGGAGTCGCCGACAAGGTGAAATTCAGCGTCCGGGGCCGGCCGGTGCGCGGATGGCGTCCTCAGCCACCCTCAGCGGGTTTGGCCGGAAGCCTGGGCTTCAACTGGGACATTCAAAAACTGTCGCCTGAGGTCTGGGAGGAATATCAGAAGAAGCTGGCTGCAGGCGAAGTCAAAGACTGGTAGCTTGAGAAAGGAGTGTTGCATGTCACAACAGTTGACTCCTGAAGATTTCCTGGACACTGTTCTGATCCCAGAAAAACAGAGTGACCATATATGCTGGCAGTGCAAATACTTGAAGCCGGTCCTCAAAGGCTCCAAGTTCCCGCCCGCTGACATTATCGGCTGGTGCAAAAAGATCCACTGGCCCCATTACTGGTGCGTGGCCGACTTCAACGTGGTGAAGAAATGCTATGCCTATGACGCCAGGAAGAAGGCCTAGCATGGAGGAAAACGTTCGTGAAGAACTCGATGTTCTCAAGGGGATGCTGGACAACTGGAAAAGTGGTTTTCTGAGTTGGGCATCCCCCGACGGGGATAACGAACATGTGTTCCTGGAATTCACAGAGGAGATCTACACTCACGTCTATCCCTACGTCAGGAGATTGTTTGAGACGGATCACCTCAGCCAGGCCGAAACCGAAGACTTTATGCGTTATTGCTTCAGCCAGGTTGAGGATCTTCGCGCCCAGTTGAGCAAAGCGGAAACCGACGAAAGCAAGAAGGAGGTTTAGTATGCCTGAGAAA